>CAYPWI010000227.1:0-4281 GCA_964414395.1 uncultured Ruminococcus sp. | reverse complement strand
GGAAGTTCAACGCGGTCGCCGCGGGTTATCAGGGCGGTCTTGAGGCGCTCTGCCGCGCATACGGCGTGAACGTTTGATGTAAAGCACATTTTTCGACAAAGGCGGTGACGGCTTGGATATAAATGAGATGATCGTCTGCGCGAACGCGGGCGATACCATACAGCTCCCGACGGGCGAGTTTGAGGGACCTGTCATTATAAACAAGCCGCTGCGCCTGATCGGCAAAAATACCACTGTCTGGGCAAAGGAAGGCGCGGTGCTGGAGGTTGGCTGCGGCGGGGTGACGCTTGAAAACCTGCGAGTGGAGATAACCGAGGGCGCCAAAAGCGATATCGCCGTTTTGACGGGCTTCCCCGTTTCCGTGAACAACGTGGAGATCTTAGGCGGCGTGAAAGGCTTCGGCAATGAGGACGGCGCGTTCGACGTTCCGAGGACTGTCACGCTGGGGGACTTTCAAAGCGAGAGCGAAAACACGTTTTTGCTGGAAGTGAATGTTCCCGAAAGAACGGAGATAGTCTGCAATATCCGCGAGGTGAGGATATCACCGAATGTCCTGAACGCTGGCAGAAATACGATAACGATAACGGTCTCGGACTGCTCGCCCGGAACGCTGCTCTATGGGGAGCTGCTGTTCCGCTCGATGTTTACGCGGCGCGTCTACATAACGGGCAGATCGCTCGCCGACGCCGCTCCCGCGCGGGACAAGCAGATCTACACCGCCCCGACAAGGGACAGCTCGGACGGTTCGTCGGTCGTCCCGCCCCCCGCGACAGACGTTATCTCCATAATGCGGCGCGGCGGCACAAAGGCGGAAAACCTCGCGATGAAGCGCGGTCAGAGAGTGGCAGCGGCAGACTATATCGGCAGCGCGTTCTCGATTTGGTTCAGCTGCGAGAAGAAGCGCAAAGTCGATGTTGACCCCTACGTCTTTCTACTCGACAAAAACGGAAAAGCGCTCGGCGACAGCAGCCTGATATTCTTCGGGAACGAGGTCTCGGACAACGGCGAGGCACGGTATTTTCCCGGTGACGGGCATATCGAGATAGATCTTTCAAAGGCGGACTGCCGCGTCGAAAAGATAGTCCTAGCCTACGCGGTCTACGCCGCCGACAGTGTGAATAATTTCTCCGCTGTGGGGTCCCCGAGGATATCTCTGAGGACCGACACGGAGCGCGTATCGTTCAATATGGACGGACTTTCATCGGAAGCGGCGGTAGTCGCCATCGAGCTGTACTTATACAAAGGCGAGTGGAAGATCTCGGCGGTCGGCGCGGGGTATAATAACGGCATGGCGAAACTATGCAACAGCTTTGGAATTGACGTTGTGGAATAATTAAGAGCGGCTTTCCGCAGCCGCTCCGTAATATGACGCGAAGCGGCATATCGCGGAGCGAAGGCAGGTCTGGCGCGAAGCGTCAGACCGGTGCGGAAAGACGCAATTTTAAATCAAAGGGTGAGGATCTTTGGCGGAATTTACGCGTTATATCGGATATGACAGTCCCGATAATTTTCGCAGCCTGCTGATAGAACAATATGTAGCGGCAGTCAAAAACGGCGTTTTTATCAAGGAAAAGCTCCCCGCCGCGACTACGGACGAGATATCCTCTGCCGCGGCATACACGGCGGCAAGCTTTGAGAACGCCGCCGACATACAAAAGAGCCTTGAAATGTGGCTGCACGCAAAGAATATCCCCTGTGACGGCGCGAAGCTGGCGGGGATCATGGCGAAGGCGGTCGCGGAGTGCGGCGTGAACAAGAAAAACACCTATTTCGTTATGCTCTGCTGGCTCATCAAGTATCTTGAAAAGCGTCCCGCGTCGATCCTGTTCATCGGCTCGGCGACGCTGAGGGAGCTGTATTTCCTCACCATGATGAACGCGGCGGGCGTGAAGATAACGCTCGTGAGCTACGGTCTCGACAAGGATTTCGACAAGCTCCCCTATAAGGACACTGTCACGGTCAAGAGCGGCAGGAACACCGCTCCCCTGCAAGTGGACTTCTCGAAGATCGATCTCTCGAAAGAGGCGAAGTTCTCCGAGATGCGCGCCGAGGGAGAACGCGTCAAGGGCTTGGTAAGGCGGCTCGACACCACCGCGGCAGGGCTTTTCGAGGACTTTGTAAAGGACAGGCGCACGAGGGTGGTATCAACGGGCGGCGTTTACACCGAGGACGGAGATATCCCCGTATACTGCGCGGCGCTTATCGGCTTCGACGAGGAAGCGGTCTACACGAATATGCTGGTGAAGTTCAAGGAGAGCTTCGCGGGGCTGAAAAAGCAGCTGATCTTCATCGAGAAGCCGCTGGAGAACCCCAACGCCGACGAGGTGAAAGCGCTCGGCACCGTCTCGCGGACAAGCACTGCCGATATGATCGACGACCTGGCGCTGAGAATAAACCTCACGGGCGACAGAACACGCACCGCGCTTGCTCAGAGGATACTGCGCGAGATGCTGAGCGAGCTTAATACCGGAAATCAGACCGTTATCTACAACTACGGAACGAAGTTCATCACGTGGCTCTACCGCTGCACACAGGCGCGGAAATATTCCGTAAAGTACGAGGATATCCCCGTGATACTCTACTACGGCGATATCTCTCAGTCCGAGGTGTATTTCCTGAACTTTATGTCGCGCTGCGGCTTCGACGTGGTGTACATCACCCCCGACAAGACCAATATGACGCTGACGGTCGATAAGAACTTCGGCGGGCGTATGCAGATCTTCGAGCTTCCGCAAAGCAAGAAAAGCGAGACCTACCCCACCACCGCCGTCAAGATGAAGGTGGCGACTGTGGCGTATTCCGCGGAGCGCGACCTCGACACCATGCTCTACGGCGGAGACACGGGCATTTACAGGAGCTTCCAGTTCCCGAACAGCCAGTCGCTGACGCTGAAAACGACATATGAGGAAATTGCCATTCTCTGGAAACAGGAAGCGCGGTTCAGGCAGGGCTTTTCCACGGCTGGAAATCTCGTTTCCATACCGAATATCTTCGCGAAGATAAGCGGCGTGGAGAACGGGGATATGAACAAGTATTGGGACAATATCCGCGACAAGCTGACCCCCGAGACCATCCTCGTCGTGAAGCAGCCGAACGACCCAAACGCGCAGCAGATGCCCGATCTTTCGGCGTATCGGCAGTTCTGTCATAACGGAAAGATCGACACGGAGAAGCTGAAACAAAGCAACATGAACCGCTACGGCTATCTTCCCGATCGCATACAGGATATGCTGTTCTACAAGCTGCAAGAAGCGATCTCGTCGAAGTTTTTGAAGCTGCAGGGCGATGAGCTGATGTTCTCCGTGCTGCATTACGGTATGAACTTCAACAAGGAAATGCTGAAGATCATACAGAAGTTCGACTTCACGCGGACTATACCGAAGCTTATATACATCGACGCGCTTGAAGACACCTTCACTGCCGAGGAATGTATACAGATCGTGCTGTGCGATCTGATCGGCTTTGATGTTCTGATTTATACGCCTACGGGCTATAAAAACCTCGAAACGTTCGTCTCGAACGACGCGTTCGAGGAGCATATCATGGACCAATTTGTTTACAACACTGAGGTCCCGAAATTCAAGATCCCCTCGGAGGGAAAGTCCGGCGGCTTCTTTAGCAAGCTGTTCGGAAATCACTGATGATCAGCCACGGCTGAGAAAGGAAAAGTATTATGGGATTACAGTTCACACCGGGAGCTGCGGCTGCGCAGCAGGCAAACCTTGAAGTCGAGACCACCGCACAGACCACCGCTGTCGCTCCCACCGACGCGGCGCTCAACGCAAAGCTTGAAGAGGCTAAGAACTTCAATATCATGGTGAAGACCGACGAGATCAAGCAGAAGCTCGCCACCAGCGAGGAGATCGACAAGCTGGTATCGACGATCAACGTAAACGACTCCTCCACGATCGTAAAGTTCGGCTCGGAGGCTGCCGAGGAGATCTCCAAGGCTTCCGATCAGGTGCTGAATTCTATGAGTATTCAGCAGATCAACGACACAGGCGTTATGCTGAAAAACCTCGCCGCTATCATGGATCAGTTCGACGTAAAGGAGCTTGAGGACAAGCCGGGCTTCTTCGGCAGGATGAAGAAGAACATCGAGAAGATACTCAACAAGTACGACACCATGGGCAAGGAGATCGACAAGATCTACGTTCAGCTCAAGCAGTACGAGACCGAGATCGAACAGGCGAACACCAAGCTCGGCAATATGTACGAGGCTAATCTCGGCTATTATCAGCAGCTCGTTAAGTATATCATGGCGGGCGAACAGGCGGTAAA
>CAYPWI010000226.1:0-4290 GCA_964414395.1 uncultured Ruminococcus sp. | reverse complement strand
TTGAATACCGCGATAGTTTTTTTAACATCCAACTCCATATTTTCACCTCACATTCAAGTTTATCTATTTATATTATATTCGATACATTTAAATTTGTCAATATGGAATGTTGCATAAATGCGAAATGCGTTTTTCGTGCAAATGGACAATAGACAATAATATAAGGAGTATGCTTCCGCATTATTTAAATCGCGTGCGAAGCGCGCACAGAAATTGTCAATTGTCCATTATCAACTGTCTTCAGTTGTCTTTCCCCTCAAGAAAATAGCTCGCTTCCATGTCCGCCACCGAAAGCGCGAACGCGAGCGGGTACTTCTCAAGCGCCGCGCCTATGGTGTTTTTGTCCTCGATACCGGAAAAGCCCATATGCCAGCGTATAGCCATGGCTTCCTCGCGGGAGAGCTTTATGTAAGCGCTCACCATATACACGCTCTTCTCGCCGTGACCGTAGGGGAGCTGATCGTTTATCGTGTAATAAGGGACCTTCTCCCACTGACCCGTCTGCTCGTTTTTGGCGTTGCGCATGGAGACCGTGTAGAAGTTCACCTTGCACACGTCGTGGAGCAGCGCGACTATCGCCGCCGTCTCGTCCGAGACGTTCAGCTTGTACTGCTCCTTTACGCGTTCACGCGAAAGATACGACACCAGACACTCGTAGACGTTCAGCGAGTGGCGCATAAGCCCGCCCTCATACGCGCCGTGATAGCGCGTAGACGCGGGCGCGGTGAAGAAGTCGCTTTTGTTTTCGAGAAAATCGAGCAGCTTATCCGCGCCGTCGCGCTTGATGTTGTCGTTGTAGATCTTAAGAAACTGTTCCTTGTCTGTCATAATCAGTCATCCCATCCCGTAAATCTGACCTGCGTTCTGTTAAGGCGGTGATTTGCGATATCCAGCCTGTACTCGTATTTTATTACGGTATAGCCGCCCTTGCCGTTCTGCACGGTAAGGTTCTGCGTCAGAAGCCCGTTGCCGCGCAGCTTCGCGAACGTGCCGATAGGCGCTGCCTCAGCGCCGTTCTGATAAAAACGAAGTTCGTCTATCTTGTCATCAAACACCGCGAAATAGCGCGCGTACTGCGGCACCGCCATTCCTCTCTGACGGAAGAAATCCAGACATAACAAGTCGGGATAATTCTCCTGTCCGAATTCCTCTTTATGCGAAAAAAGCGTATAGCCGTAATCCTTGCCTATGGCGGCGTTTTCGAGAATGAGGAAGCTGTCGTCGCGCGGAACATTGATCTTCAATGTGTCAATAAGCGAGCCTGTGCTGTTGTACAGATCGAGCCTGAAATCCCCGTAGAGCACATCGCCGATCTTTGTCGTGTCCATAGCGACCGACGCGGACTGGTTTTGCATCTTCACGCCCGAGACCGTGACGGAATAGGTCTTCCCCTGCGAGAAGATATTCTCGACCCTGAACGTTATCCTATCGCCCGAAACGCGCTCGGTCTGCTCCGCTTTCGGGATAACTTCCATTGTGGAATCCCCGTGAGGCGAGTTATTTACCGGCGTGCCCGTGCTGTACGGCTTGGACGAGCTTGCGGTCACTGAGCTTTCGGGTGTGCTTTCAGAAGAGCTTTCGGGCGCGCTTTCAGAAGAGCTTTCGGAATTACTCTCCGACGAAGAAGCGGAGGAAGAGCTCGCGATCGAACTAGAATTTGAAACAGAACTCGAATACACACCGGTCGTTTGTGATGAGCCGGACGAGCTTCCGATCTCGGACTGCCCGTCGGAGGACATCGGGGTATTTGAATTATTGCAGCCCGAGAAAAGCGCTGCCACCGCCAAAAACGATAATAACACTAAAGGCTTTTTCTTCAAGTATCATCTTCCTCTCGTTCAATTCCCTCGCCCATAAAGCCGACGTACCCGTCTTCGCAGGGCATATACAGCACGGAGCGCTCTTCGTCATAGGTGAGCAGGGCGGGTTCTATGCCGAACTGCTCCGAAAGCTTGCGGCGCTGCTCTTTTATGGGTTCGCTGTCGGGAATGAGCCGCGGCTTTTCCAAAGCGAAGTGCTTTGTGCCCAGACCGTCGACATATTCTCGGGGGAGCTTCACTATCGCGATAGTCTCCAGAAACGCGTTGAGCGAGTCCACAAGTATATCCTCCAGATCGTCCGAGCTTACGACAGCCCCGCCGTTGTCCGCTATCATTATAATGGGAACGATATCCGTGCCCTTACATTCCCCGCGCGCTTCCTCGAACTCCTTTTTCACCTCGTCGAAATGACGAACGGCGCGGGCTTTTATCCCGAACTTCTTTTCAACGCCCTCGAGCATCTTCTCGCTGCATTTGTGCTGATAATCCACAAAGGACGGATAGAACGCCAGAAACGCGCGCTCGATATACTTCGACAATCCTTGATAGTATTCTTCGTCAAACGGCACAAAAAGATACGCCTCGTCCTTAAATTCCTCACTGTTGTATTTCTCCGTACCGAAATATTGCTCTGCATACCTGTCAACATCGGAGGGGTAGAAATACTCCGCGTCGCTTCTGTCCCAATTATAATAATAATGAGCGAAGCCCGCGCCGAGAAAGCTCAGCTGATACGGCATCAATTCACCGTCGAAGTAATCCGCTATAAACTCTCGGAGATCGGTCTGCTTCCCGCTTAATACGCCGTCCACAACGTCGCCGCAGTTCTCGTAAAACTCGGGGGCTAACAGCTTGTGCTCAACACACCACCTCAGAAATATCGCGATGTGGTTCGCCCCGCATATCGGGTCGAGCGGAAGGCTCTTTTCGCCTATCTTATCGCTGTGATCCTTTACGCAGTCTATGACGTCGTGCGGGGGCGCCTCATAGCCCTCGCAGCAGTTCGGGCGGTCGATATCGAGGATATGGCTCACGTTCCGCATCTGTTCGAGCAGAGCCTTTGTGCCGTTGTGGATCTTGAAATTCATCTCCTCGCGGTATATGGGCAAAACCTCGTAGAACTTGACCGTATCTCCATTTGGCAGCGTGCAGGACTCAGCCCCGTCGGGAACGTTCTCGGGGTAGAGCAGCAGAGAGCCGCAGAGCTCCGTATTGTCCGCGTAATTGGTCTGATTATCGACAGAATGTCCCCAGCCCAGCCACGAATTTGTGTTTATCGGCAGACGCGCGAGATTTTTCAGCAGCGCTATGGGCCAGAACCACTCCTCGCTGTTCTCCCCCACCTTCCAATCGGGCGGGATACAGATAAGCAGCTCGGCTCTGCCGTCCTCGGACGGGTCGAGCTCGTCCGGGATATCCATGATATGCGCGCCCATTCCCATAGTGATGAGCGTATAATAATTCTTCTCATCAGAGGGGGGAACTATACATATATCGCAATGGATATCGGGCGATGCTATCTCGTGGAACACCGTCGGGAAGTCGCCGTAATACTCCTTGATATGCTCTTCTATCGCGTCCATCTCGTCTTCCTCATAGAAGTCGAGATCGCTGTCGTCTTCGTCCTCGTCATCTTCAACGCCGTGAAGCTCGTCGAGCATATCCTCTATCTGCTCCATGTATCTTTCGGCGTTTTCGAGAACGCTCTCGGGAGGGTTCATATTCATTCCTCGCGCCAAAGATACCTTGGCGCGGGTCAGGATATTCTCCTTGAGTTCGTCATCGTCCTCGCACTCCTCGTCCTCGGCGGCGTGCATAAGCGCCAGACCCATACGGAAATGCCAGCGGTAATCGTCCTCAAGCCTGCCGCGCTGGCTTTCCAGAACCGCGATAGCCTGCTTGTACTCGTCAATATCTATATATGCTTCCGCGAGCCACGATAGAATGTCATCGTCAATCTCGCTGTCGGGAAGCGCCAGAATAGCGGCGACGATCTTTTCGTTTTCATCGTCCTCACGCCATTGTCTGAACATTTTTATAAGATCATGTTTATTCATATTTTAAAAGCAATTTGCAAAACGTAAAGTTATTCCGCTTCGCGTAATAACTTTACTAGCCGGTCAACACAGCGTGTCGGTCTCCGCTGTCGCTCCGACCGTCACGCTGTGTTGACCGCTTTCGCGAATTGCACGCGCCTCCTTAACGTTATTTTTATTTTAGTGCGCCGTTCAGCTGTTCGGCTCGAACTCCTTGCAGCAGAGCTCGTCTACCGTAAGCTTGAGAATAGCGCAGCTGTTGAGCGCCTGCTCGGAATACTTTCCGTCAGCCGTGCCGTTCATATACTTCTTCATAAGCAGGCTTATGCCCGCTATCTTGTCTATGCCCGTGACCACCTCGATGGTCCCCGTGCCCGCTATGCTGTGATAATGCGCGGCGAACCCCAGAGAATGATCGGTCTTTATTATATCGT
>CAYPWI010000225.1:0-4323 GCA_964414395.1 uncultured Ruminococcus sp. | reverse complement strand
ACGCCGCCCTGTCACGGCGGAGGTCGTGAGTTCGAGTCTCATCCGGGTCGCCATTTAAAAATTCTGCTCGGTCTGTTTGTTTTTATAAAATATGCGGATCTGAGCTTTTATATATGCGGATTTAGCTCATCCGGCAGAGTTCAACTTTTCAAGTTGAAGATGCGATGAGAGCCTCTAATAAGTGCGGATTTAGCTCATCTGGTAGAGCGCCACCTTGCCAAGGTGGAGGTAGCGAGTTCGAGCCTCGTAATCCGCTCCACAAAGGGACTGTAAAAAAGCAGTCCCTTTTTGGTTTGTTCGATCAAAAATAACCTATAGCATTTAAAGCAGATCCTTGTCAACCTACGGACGACTTTACGCCACCTATAATTCCAATCAGGTAGTCGGTGATACATTGGTCATAGCAGTGAAAGATAACAAAATCGCTTAGATCTCCGAAAAATGCGGGAGGGAGGGGGAAGGGGAGAGGGGAAAGAGGGTTGTCCCCCTGCTCGGCGCGGCATTACCCTGCCAAGGGTAAACAACGACCTGACGGCTCGTCAGACAAAAAAGCCTCGTTCGCGCTCGGAAGAAAAAAAGTTTTATCCACTTTTAATCGAGAAGTGTCCCCCGCTCCGCGCGGCATTACCCTGCCAAGGGTAAATAACAAAATTGACGGCTAGTCCGCCGCTGGCAGCCAAAAAAGAGTGCTGTTCTTTTCAGCCCATTTTTTATGCCCAAAATCGAAAAAAAGCTAAAGTTCCGCGCCACTTCTGCCGATAATATATAAAAGTATATCTTTAAAGTCATTATAAGGGTGGTGAGGATATGGAACTGACAGCAATAGGCTCTTTTGAACCGAGGGAATATTCTTCGAGAACCGCGGGAGGCGTTTGCGAAGGTCATTCGCGGAAAAGCGGAAGAGATCATTCCGACAAGAGCGAATTCTCCGCGCTTGCAAGGGAGATCGCCCGCGCGGCTGCGGAAAAGAAAAAAGCCTTAATATCCGAAAGCCCCGAGCTTGACAGCAGCTCCCCGCCCGAAAACATCGGCGGCATATCCTCCGATGAGATAAGCGAAGCGATAAAAAAGCTCGCTGACTCTGTAAAAGCCTCCGAAGCCGATACCAATAAAAACAGCGCCGTCGAAGGCGCCGCTCCCGAGACTGTTCAAAATCCCGACGAGAAAGAACCCGAAAAATCCATCGCCGAAATGGTCAAGGAGCAAATGGAGAAGATAGACAGCCTGTTCTCCGAAAAGGAATACGATAAGGCCAGCGACAGCAAGCTGGCGAGTATCAAGCAGAAAATGCGCTGGGGAAAGAAGCTCACCCCGTCCGAACAGCAGTATCTCTCCGCAAAAGACCCCGATTCCTATTCCACATTCCAGAAGATAGACTCCGCGCGGAGAATGTTCCGCTGCACGCTGAATTCCTGCCGCACCAAGGACGATGTGAACTCCATGCGGCTCTCAAACGCGCTCACCGCTTTATCCGAATACAGGAAAGCCACCCGCGGCGGAGGCAGCGGGGACGATATAGCGGGGCTCAACGCCGCCCTTGAAAACGAACTGCGCGATTTTTCAAGAACTTCGGGCTTCAAGAAACTGCCTACAGTCGCCGAATGTAACAAGTTCGACCGCGACCTGGCAAAGGCGCGGAAATACGAGCAGGAAAAGCGCCTCGAAAAGCGCCGCCTTGCCGCGAAGAACAAGTACAAGAAAAAGAAGAAGATAAAAACCCCGGGCGACGGAAAGCGCACCGTGGCGCAAGTCCTTGCCGACCCGACCTCAAAGAAGGTGCTCGCTTCCAGGGCGAAGCAGACCTACTGCACTTGTTCAATAAGCTATGATATCAGCCGCAGAATGAATTCCAAAGCGTAAAAACGCCCCTCTCGATAAGGGGCATTTTTATTGCGAAAATTCACGCGAACAGGTTCTTTACACTGTCGCGGCGAACGAGCTTTCCGGGGATCAGCGTTATCCCGCGCGTAAATCCTCTGTCGCGTATCTTCTGTAGGATCAAAGCCGTTGCCTCCTCCGCCATAGCGAGGCTGTTTATATCCATAGTGGTGAGGTGCGGGCGGCACATGGTGGAATAGGTGTGGTTCTCATAGCCCACGACAGAGATATCGTCGGGTATCCTCAGACCGTTGTCGGTCAGCTGGTTTACCAGCTTATATGCCGCCTCGTCGCTGCTGCATACAAACGCCGTGGGAAGCGACGGCGGCAGCTCGAACGACACGAACGTTCCCCCGCCCGCGGGACGGTCGGAGATGACCCACTCCGAGCGCAGCGGGAGCCTGTTCTCCAGCAGCGCCTTATAATACCCCAGATACCTGTCCTGTATAACGGGAACACTGTTGATATTGCCGACGAAGCCTATACGCCTGTGTCCGTTCGCGATAAGGTGTGAGGTCAGCGTATACGCTCCGTAAAAGCCGTCGGAAATCACCATATCCGCGTCGGGGCAGCTTCGGCAAAAATCCAGAAACACGATGGGGATATACAGCGAAAGCAGCTTCTCGGTATATTCATCGGGGAACTGCCCTATGAGGATCAGCCCGTCGACCTTCTCGTCACGAATGGACAGCGGGATATCCGCCGAGTTTTCCGAATGATCGTAGACCTCCAGAATTCCGTAGAACCCCTGCTTTCTCAGCAGCTCCACAAGATGCTTGTAGAGCTCCCAGCAAAGCGACGCGGGATCGCCGATAACGCTTTTTGCGACGACTATCCCGATATTGCGGTTCAGCCCCTCCACAGAAACGCGCTCGCCCTTTCGGAAGCGGTAGCCCATCTCCTCCGCCTTGCGCTTGATGCGCTCACGTAGGTTTTCGGATACGCCTTCCCTGTCGCCGAGCGCCTTCGACACGGTAACGGTGCTGACGTTCATCGCTTTCGCTATGTCGCTCATGGTGACGTTCTTTTTTATCACGGCAGTTCCCTCCCCCACTTAATTGATCTCTATTTATATTTTAAGTAAATTTTTCATATTTGTAAAGTAACTTTTTCAACAAATTTTAGATCCTGTTTTTGTGCATTATATTAGAGCGCCTCTCGCCTTACAAAAATATTACAAATTATTACAATACGGTTACAGTTTTGTAATTTTTATTGACATACAGCCGCGAAAGTGCTAAAATAAGTCAAGAAGCTTCCGAATAACTAAACTAAGGAGATCACTTATGAACTTTACCAAAATCGCAGCATTATTCTTATCCGCCGTTCTCTGCGCTTCGCTCTGCGGGTGCAGCAGCAATGAAGAAAAAAACGGCAATTCCGACAACTCGGCTTCACCGAACGGTTCAAGCGGCGTTTCCGAAAGCACAAGCACATCAGGCAGTTCGTCCGATGTCCCGGTCTCGGGAACCGCGACATTCCTCATCGGCGCGGACGGCGGCACTGTGACCATAGACGAGATAAATGAAGTATTCGATAATGAGAATAATAAGATATCGCCCGATCAGCTCACTAAAGAGAACTTCTCCAGAGTAACAACGAGTTGCGCTTATTACGCGAAACCGCTGTATTCCTGCCTCACCGACCGCGAAAGCGAATATGATGACGCGGAACTTCTTTTCAAGGACGCGCCGCAGGGCAGCCAAAGCGATTTCGTAAAGGTCAAAAAGGACGATAAGATATTCGGCATGACCGTCGCCGAAGCCGCCTCCGAATTCAACCTGAACTCCTCCATCCCCGGTGTTATCGTCGGGACCGGCCTGACACTTGACGGTGAGATAACGCTCGACGGCTATGTCCGCGTCGTTCCCGACAATGAATACGGAGTATCGGTCGGCGATATTCTTTTTATCCCGACGGGAAAAGCCGATCTTCCGGTAGTAAGGTTTGACGGCTGCGACAAGGACGGAGTGATCACGCGCCGCACGGGTGATGTGTATATCGTGGACGGCAAAGACGGCAGCATTACCTACACCAACGAATATTCAGACTCGTTCAACCTCGGGAACATCAACGATACCGCCGCCGATATCAGCGCCATTCCCACAGACGGCAGCTTAGTCAAGGTCAGCGTGACGGTCTCCAATATCAGAATGACCACCACGATAGAGTGGATGACATTCGTCTCGGCGGATATTGTGAACGTTATGGTAAAGTGAGCATAAAAAGGGGAGCCCTTTGCGGCTCCCTTTTTGTTATTCTTCCTCGTCGGACTCCGGCTCGTCCCAATTGTGCCACACATTCTGAACGTCGTCGTTGTCGTCCATGGCTTCCAGCAGCAGACCCATTTTCTTGAGCTGATCCTCATCGGTGAGTGTGGTATAGGTGCTGGGGACTTGCTCCGCCTGCGCCGATACGACCTCATAGCCGCGCTTGGTAAGCTCC
>CAYPWI010000224.1:0-4332 GCA_964414395.1 uncultured Ruminococcus sp. | reverse complement strand
TTGTACCCGAGCTTATTTTCAAGCTCCGCTAAGTCAGACATCTTCCACAGCCTCCCCGATCTTGAGTTTCGAGATAGCCTCGGTCATACGCTCTATGGCGTTGTTCTCGACAAAGAGCTTCGCCTGTCTGAACGCTCCGAAAAACGCTTTCTCATCGCTTGCTCCATGCGCCTTGAACACGGGCTTCGCCGCGCCCAAAAGCGGAGAGCCGCCTATGGTCTTGTAATCCATCTGCTTGGTGAGATCGCCGAGCTGCTTCTTTACACACAATGCGCCTATTTTGGTCTTCAAATTAGCGAAGAATATGCCCTTCAGCGCGTCCTTCATCCAAGCGCCCATGCCCTCGCACGCTTTTAAGAACACGTTTCCGGTAAACCCGTCCGTCACGAGCACGTCAACACCGCCGAGCGGCACTTCACGCGCTTCCACATACCCTAAAAAGTTTATCGGCGTTTTTTCGAGAAGAGCCTTGGTCTCGTGTTCGAGTTCTCTGCCCTTTTCGTCCTCGGTGCCTATGTTCAGAAGACCCACGCGCGGGTTTTTGACGCCCATCGTCGTCTCCATAAAGCAGCTTCCCATAATGGCGAACTGCTGGAGCATATCGGGCGTGCAGTGCAGATTAGCGCCGCCGTCCAATACGCAGTATCTCTTCCCTCCGGAACACGGCATCAGAGGCACGAGAGCGGCTTTTTTAACGCCCTTTATGCGCTTTGCGACGGTAGTTCCGCCCACGACGATATGCGCCGTGCTTCCCGCGGAAATACAAGCGTCAGCCTCTCCGTCGGCGAGCATGCGAAACGCCACGCCCATGGAAGTGCCGCTTTTCTGCTTGTCTACCGACAGCGGGCTGTCCTCGGTCGTGATAACACCCTCCGCGGGGACTAATGTGATCCCGTTATCGGAGATCCCGAGCGCCTTCATACGTTCCTCAAGTATCTTAACATCACCCGTTATCAAAACCTCTATGCCAAGCTCCTTTACAGCCAGCGCCGAACCTTTGAGCACCTCGTCGGGGGCGTTGTCGCCGCCAAATCCGTCTATAACGATCTTCATTCTTTACTCCTATCTCACAACAGTGCGCTGCCTTCATCAATTATATTATCAATTGCCTTAAGCGCCCTGTCCGCAAGCGCCTTATACTTGCGTTCCTTGCCGTCCCTGCCGCGAAATTCCTCATCAAGCGGCGACAGAATTCCCATATTGCTTCCCATAGGCTGAAAATTATTCGTCCACGCGTTGGCGATATACCACGACAGCGCGCCCATCATCGTCGTCTGCGGAAGCGTCAGGGGCTCTTTGCCCTCGAGCCTGTCCGCCAGAGCGCGTCCCGCCATTATTCCCGACGCGGCGCTCTCGACATAACCCTCCACTCCCGTTATCTGCCCGCCGAAAAAGATATTCTCCGAACCCTTGAGCATAAAATGCTCGTCCAACAGCTTCGGGCTGTTGAGGAACGAGTTCCTGTGCATAACGCCATACCGCGCGAACTCCGCGTTCTGTAACCCCGGTATCATCGAGAAGACCCGCTTCTGCTCGCCGAATTTCAGATTTGTCTGAAATCCCACCAGATTGAACAGCGTACCCTCGGCGTTCTCTTTTCTCAACTGAACAGCCGCAAAGGGGCGTTTTCCCGTCCGCGGGTCGGTAAGTCCCACGGGCTTCATGCAGCCGTAGCGCACGCTGTCATAGCCGCGCTTGGCGAGCACCTCCACGGGCATACAGCCCTCGTAGACTTTAAGTCCTTGTACTTCCTCGGGAACATCGAATTCGTGCAAAGGCGCGCTCTCCGCGTTTATAAGCGCGTTGTAGAACGCGTCGTATTCTTCCTTGTTCATCGGGCAGTTCGCGTAATCCGCGCCGCCGTGGTCATATCTCGACTGACAGAACGCGATCGAAAAATCGATGCTCGAAGCCGTGACGATGGGCGCTGCCGCGTCATAGAAGCTGAGATAATTCCCGCAGCGCTCGCGGATCTTCTCGGCGAACGCGTCGGAAGTCAGCGGTCCCGTGCAGATGACCGCGTTTTCCCCGGGGAATTCCCTCACTTCCCCCGAAATGATCCTTATATTCGGGTGCGAAGAAACTATGCGCGTTACCTCGTCCGAGAACGCGAACCTGTCCACCGCGAGCGCTCCACCCGCGGGAACGGCGGTCTTCTCCGCCGCCTCGCAGATCACCGAGCCAAATCGGCGCATCTCTTCTTTCAGAAGACCGCAGGCACTGTCTACCCTCGCGGATTTCAGCGAGTTTGAGCACACAAGCTCCGCGAAGCCTTGATACTTATGCGCGGGAGAATACTTCTCGGGCTTCATCTCGTACAATTCCACCGAGAAACCGCGGCGTGCAAGCTGCATCGCCGCTTCGCAACCGCTAAGCCCCGCGCCTATGACCTTAACCGTCATTGCCGCCGTCCTTATCCAGCGGACGCTCGTAGCCGCAGCCATCTTTCGCACAGTAGATCTTCCCGAGTTTTCCTGTTTTCTTGAAGAGACTGGAACCGCACTGCGGACACTTCTCCTCAAGCGGCATATCCCATGTCATATAATTGCAGTCCTTGAAGTTCTCGCAGCCGTAGAACGGTTTTCCCTTTTTGGACTTTTTAAGCAGCATTTTTCCGCCGCAATGCGGACAAACTCCCTTGGTCTCGGTGACTATTTTCTTCGTAAACTTGCACTCGGGGAAGCCCGAGCAGCCGAGAAATTTTCCGTAGGGACCGATCTTTATTACCATAGGCTTGCCGCACTTCTCGCAAATAACGTCGGTAGGCTCATCGGGGATCTTGACGTGCTTGCCCTCCATATCCTGCTCAGCCTTTTCGAGCGACTGCGCAAAGCCCTTGTAGAACTTGCGGAGGGTCTCGACCCAATCCTTATCGCCTTTTTCGATCTCATCGAGATTGTTCTCCACCCTTGCGGTGAACTTCACGTCGACGATATTGTTGAACTTGTCTTTAAGCAGCCCCGTGATGACTTCTCCGAGCGGCGTGGGGTGAAGCTGATTGCCTGTCTCGCGCTCGACATAATGTCTGTCGATGATCGTAGAGATAGTCGGCGCGTAGGTAGACGGTCTGCCTATGCCGTTTTCCTCGAGCGCCTTGATAAGCGACGCTTCGTTATAGCGCGCGGGCGGCTGAGTGAAGTGCTGATTTCCAACGACCTCTTCCGCCTTGAGCTTATCGCCGTCGGTTATCTTGGGAAGAGCTCCGCTCTGCTCCTCGCCGTCCTTGGTCTCTTCATACAGTTTTGTAAATCCGTCGAACTTCACCGAATAACCGCTTGCCTTGAACAGGCAGTTTTTCGCGGTGATATCGACCGACACGGTATCCATAACGGCATTCGCCATCTGGCTTGCCATAAAGCGCTCCCAAATGAGCTTATACAGCTTGAACTGATCGGTCGTAAGCGATTTCTTTATCTTCGCGGGCGTAAGCTCCACATTCGTGGGGCGAATAGCCTCGTGCGCGTCCTGCGCGTTGCTCTTGGACTTGAACGAGCGCGGCTTTTCGGGAAGATATTCGGTCCCGTAAATGTTCTTGATAAGCTCCGCGGCGGCGGTCTTCGCCTCGTCGGAAATGCGCAGGCTGTCCGTTCTCATATAGGTGATGAGACCGACCGCGCCCATACCCTCAACGTCAACACCCTCATACAGCTCCTGCGCGGCTTTCATGGTGCGTCTTGCCTGGAACGACAGGCGGCGGCTGGCTTCCTGCTGGAGCGTGGAAGTCGTGAACGGAGGCGCGGGCTGCTTCTTGCGCTGCGACTTTTTGAGGTTGGTGACGATAAAATCCGCGTCCTTAAGGTTTTCGAGAATAGCGTCAGCCTGTTCCTTATTGTCGATCTGCGCCTTCTTCCCGTCGATCTCGGTGAGCTTGGCGGGGAACGTCTTCTTGGACGACGCGGCGGAAAGCTTCGCGTCAATGCTCCAGTATTCCGTGGACTTAAACGCGCGGATCTCTTCTTCTCTGTCGACTATGATGCGCACCGCTACAGACTGCACGCGTCCCGCCGAAAGTCCTCTGCGCACCTTCTTCCACAAAAACGGAGAAAGCTTATAGCCGACAATTCGATCGAGTATACGGCGCGTCTGCTGCGCGTTTACTATGTCCGTATCGATAGTGCGCGGGTGGCTCATTCCGTACTGAACGCCCGTTTTCGTTATCTCATTGAAGGTCACGCGGACTTTTGCCTTTTCGTCGATATTGAGCAAGTGCGACAGATGCCACGCTATGGCTTCGCCCTCTCTATCCGGGTCGGTCGCGAGGTAAACGACGTCGCTCGCCTTGGCGCGCTTTTTAAGCTCTTTTATTATGTCCGCTTTGTCCTTCATATTGAC
>CAYPWI010000223.1:0-4343 GCA_964414395.1 uncultured Ruminococcus sp. | reverse complement strand
CCGCCGTGAACACCGCCAGCGCCGCCGTCATTATAGGGCTGTCGTCGCCGAAATTGCCTCTCACCGTGCCGCATACCACTACATACGCCACTATCCACAGGATCGCGAACAGCAGCTCGTTTTTCTCATAAAGTTTTCTCATTTCGTCTCCTCATTCAGTTTTATTCGTCACCGCGAGAACAGCGCCTCTGTAAGCGCGTTCGAGATCTCTTTCCACAGCCTTTTCGTCAAACCCGAGCGAGTTGTTGGCGATAAGGCTCGCGTATCCGTGCGCGAACATCGCTATAGTCATGAATACGTCCTTGGTCTGTGCGTCGGTCATTCCCATAGCCCCGCCCATCATCTTAAGAAGCGGCTTTAACTCATCGTTGTCCACGATGTCGATAAGTCCGTTTCCGACAACATAGCCCGACTGAAAAAGAAAACGAAATAAATTCGGCTCATATATCGCAAATCTGATATAGTTCAGCCCTATACCCAACATTATCCCCTTTTCTTCCGCAACATTCATCAGATATTCCGTGTGGAAGTTATCGGCTTTTTCGTATACGGCGCGCTTCATTTCCTCTATCTTCGAGAAATGATACATCACCGGCTGCGTCGAACAGCCCAGCTTTTCCGCCACAGTGCGCGCGTTGACGTTTTCGATGCCCATAGTCCGCGTGACCTCAAACGCCGCGTCCACGATCATCTCCCGCGTGATTTTCGCCGACTTTGGCATATTCCTGCCCCCTCTATTATAACGCTTATTATATAACATCTGTTATATAACTTGAATTATAATATATTTTTCGGAGTTTGTCAATACCTTTTTGGAGAATTTCACATACTTTTCACATTTTGTCGGCTTCAAGCGTGATGCCCGCCCACCTGCTCATTGCGGCTGATAGTTGTCGCGCCGTCCTCAAAGTTCATACCACGGAGAATGGCGTTTTTCCCATACCGCTTTTTGATTTTTAGAAGCGCCTTCTGCATCTTCGTCTCACGCTCGAATAAGCGTTCCTCGCGCTCCAGCTGCTCATAGTCGGTGAACAGGTCGAGCTGCTCCGCTGACGCTTTCATTATATCACCCGCGGGAACGACATGTTCCGCCGCGATACATACCCTGCGTATCGTGAACCGCTCGTTTACCTTTTGGTCGTACAAGTCCGCTGCCGCCCCCACTATCACCCGTGAGGACGACGTTTGCCGCCCGAGGTTCTCCGAGCCGTGC
Organism: uncultured Ruminococcus sp.; assembly: GCA_964414395.1. Taxonomy (GTDB): domain Bacteria; phylum Bacillota; class Clostridia; order Oscillospirales; family Ruminococcaceae; genus CAG-115. Next base: position 3,130 of record CAYPWI010000223.1, on the reverse strand, counting down.
GCGTGTGTGGGAAGCTCCCGCCCGAAGTGGTCCGCGGTTATCTCCCCGGCGTATTCCGCGCGCAGCCGCGGGTTTTGAAGATTTTCCACGTCATACCCCACCGTCAGCACTATCTGATCGGTAACTAGCCCCTTGTCCACAAGATCCAAAGCCAGCAGATCCGCCATCTCCCGAACTATCAGCCTGCCCTTTTCAAAGCTGTACGGACAAGTCAGCACCTGCCCCGTGCTGAGGCTGTTGTTTTCGGGAACATACGCTTTTATATCCGCGATAGTGCATGGCTCATACCCCCACGCGTGATCTATCAGCAGCTCGGCGTTCACGCCGAAGAGATCGTACAAAAGCCGCTCGTTCTCGAGAGAACACCGCGCTATGTCCCCCATGGTGAACATTCCGTGCCGTTCGAGCTTTCTCGAATATCCGCCGCCTATTCTCCAGAAATCCGTCAGCGGACGGTGATCCCACAACATTCTGCGGTAGCTTATCTCGTTGAGACCCGCTATGCGAACGCCGTTCTTATCGGGCTTGATGTGCTTTGCCACTATATCCATAGCCACCTTGCAGAGATAGAGATTAGTGCCTATCCCCGCCGTCGCGGTGATGCCCGTCGCCGAAAAAACGTCCCTCACCAGCATCATGGCGAATTCCCGCGCCGAAAGCTTATATGTTTTCAGATACGCCGTCGCGTCTATAAACACCTCGTCCACCGAATACACGTGGATATCCTCGGGAGCCACATATTTCAGATATATGCCGTATATCCGAGAGCTCATCTCCATATATCTGTTCATGCGCGGCGGCGCGGTGATGTAGTCCAGCCTGTAGGACGGGTGCGCGGCAAGCTCGTCGGAATTATAAGAGCCATACCCCAGCATACCGCCGGGAGAACACCGCCTGCGCTCGAGATTTATCTCGCCGACGCGCTCTATCACCTCAAAAAGGCGCGGTCTGCCGGGTATACCATAGGCTTTCAGCGACGGCGTTACCGCAAGGCAGATGGTCTTTTCCGAACGGCTCTCGTCCGCCACCACAAGATTGGTCTTGAGCGGGTCGAGACCGCGGTCGACACATTCCACAGACGCGTAAAAGGATTTCAGATCTATAGCGATATAAGTGCGTTCCATGATCCCGCCCCCTTGTTTTTCGCTTGTTCACGTCTTGTATACATTATAGCACTTATGAAAAATTTTGTCAAGAGGTTCATCAAAATTATTTTTTAGGAAATGCTGAAATTTTATAACAAAACAGGGTTCTCGAGAATTTGCCCGAAGAACCCCATGTGTTTAATTCGTCTTGACCTCGTTTACAAGCTCCTTGTTCAGGAGAAAATCCTCGAAGTTCTGCAATGTTACCTCCGCGATCCCGCGAAGCGCCTCCTCCGTCAGGAACGCCTGGTGCGAGGTGATGATGACGTTCGGGCGGGACACCAGCATGGATATCACCTCGTCGGTGACGATCTTGTCCGAATTATCCTCGAAGAACAAGCCGCTCTCCTCCTCGTAAACGTCCAGCGCCGCGCCGCCTATGCGCTTTTCATTAAGAGCCGCCAGCAGCGCGTCCGTGTCGATGAGCTGCCCGCGCGAGGTGTTGACGATAAGCGCGCTGCTCTTCATCAAAGAAATGGCGTTCTCATCGATTATATACCTTGTCTCGGCGGTCAGCGGACAGTGCAGCGAGATGATATCCGCGCGTCTGAAAAGCTCGTCCTTATCGACGAATTCCACGCCCTCTATGGTCTTGGGGCGCGGGTCGTAGGCGATGATCTCCATTCCGAAGCCCTTGCAGATGTCGATAAACACGCGCCCTATGCGCCCCGTGCCGATAACGCCCGCGGTCTTGCCGTGCATATCGAAGCCCGTAAGCCCGTTTAAGCTGAAATTGAAGTCACGCGTGCGTATATAAGCCTTGGGTATCTTCCTGTTCAGCGCCAGAATAAGCCCCATGGTATGCTCCGCCACGGCGTATGGGGAATAGGCGGGCACGCGCAGGATCTTGATCCTGTCCTTGGCGGCGTTCAGCGCGATGTTATTGTAACCCGCGCAGCGCATAAGGATGACCTCGACCTTCATATCAACCAGCATATTTATCACCCGCGCGTTTATATTATCGTTGACGAACGCGCAGACGGCGCGGCAGCCTTCGGCGAGCCGCGCGTTCTCGGGGCGCAGCCGACCCTCAAAATAGCGTATCTCGAAATTCTTGTTTATCTTGTCGAACCATTCCTTGTCATAGGGCTTTGCGTCAAAAAAAGCGATCTTTTCCATAAAATTCCTCCGAACAATAAAATATTCATTTTTGATATTTTACTCCGAAAGTGCGGAAATATCCTTGACAAAACGCTTCAATAAAACTATAATTATATTATATTGATTTTTAAAGAGGAATTATATGAAAAGAATTGCCACCATTCTAGATTTCTCCTGCGTCGGTCGCTGTTCCCTCACCGCCGCGCTGCCTATCATCTCGGCGGCGGGGATAGAGTGCTGCGGCATACCCACGGCGGTCTTGTCAAATCACACGGGATTTCCCGAGTTTTACACGCGCGACCTCACGGGCGAGCTTCCAAGCATATCGGAATGTATCCACTCGCTCGGAATAACCTTTGACGGCATCTACACGGGATATATCGCCAATATTTTCCAGATGGACATTATCGAGAAATTCATCAAGAGATTTCAGCGCGAGAGCGCGCCGATCTTTGTAGATCCCGTTATGGGCGATAACGGCAAGCTCTATTCACAGATAACCGACGACTACGCGCGGCATATGCGGCGGTTATGCACCAAAGCGGATGTTATCACCCCAAACCTCACCGAAGCCGCGCTGCTTCTCGGGCGAAGATATAATGAAAGCCCCGGCGCGGAGGATATCCGCGAAATGCTGAAAGCGCTCCGCGAACTCGGCGCGGGGGCTGTAGTGATAACGGGCGTTACGCGCCGCCGTGATAACAAGGACGAGATCGGCTTTGCGGCGTTCGACGGCTTGGGATTTTACGAGGAATACTCCGAGAAGCGGGAGCTTAAATGTATGGGAACGGGCGACGTTTTCGCGTCGGCTATGTTTTCGGGAATAGTCCGCGGGAAGGACTTCAAAACCGCGCTGAAAACCGCCGCGAAATTCACCGCGGCAG
>CAYPWI010000222.1:0-4400 GCA_964414395.1 uncultured Ruminococcus sp. | reverse complement strand
TGCGCCTTCTTTTCATTAAAATATCTTGTCCACTTTTAATTGAGAATTAGTATAAACTAAAAAAAGACAAAAAAGCTTTGTTTACTTTTAATTGAGAATTAGTATTATAGCCGCCCTCCCCTTTCGGATATTCTTTCACTGCTTTTGTTTAGCAACTTGCCGTTTCCTGAAATAAAAATAACCCCCTCATTTTAACTCTCGAAATATTTTTCGAGGGTCTACTCTGAGGGGATCATATCACTTTTTATTATTTCGCCAGACATTCCTTAAGGTACTTCATAAGATCTCCGTATTCCTCAAACGCGGGGATATCGGGATAGTCCGCCTTGATCTTCTCGGTGGAACGGAACAGGAATCCGAACTTGGAAGCCTGTATCATTCCCAGATCGTTGAAAGAATCTCCGCCGGCTATGGTCTCAAAGCCTATAGACTGCAGCGCCTTTACGGTGGTGAGCTTGGACTTCTCGCAGCGCATTTTGAAGCCCGTGATCTCCCCGTCGGGAGCGACCTCCAGCGAGTTGCAGAAGATGGTCGGCAGCCCGAGCTTCTGCATAAGCGGCGCGGCGAACTGTGTAAACGTATCGCTGATGATGATCACCTGAGTGAGCGAGCGCAGCTCATCGAGGAACTCCTTAGCGCCGGGCATCGGGTCGATCTTGGCGATGGTGCTCCGGATCTCTTTCAGACCCAGCTTGTGCTCCTTGAGAATACCGAGTCTCCACTTCATAAGCTTATCGTAATCCGGCTCGTCGCGCGTGGTTCGCTTGAGCTCGGGGATCCCGCTCGCTTCCGAAAACGCTATCCATATCTCGGGGACAAGAACTCCCTCGAGATCCAAACAAGTAATGTACAGAACTTTTCTCCTTGCGATGAATTTATTTTTATACGCTCCCCGCTCGGGGAGCCGGTAAAAATATTCGTGCGGTCTTCCGTTCTCCTCCGAAGGCGGGAGAAACTAAAAACCATTATTATTTTAGCACATTATTACGATTTTTTCAAGGGGTTTGAAGATTTTTTTCATAAACACAGCATTTGTTCTTGACAAACGGGAAAAGATGTGCTATAATAGTTTAAAATGTTCAGAGAGGAAAATGTTTATGAAGATTATGGCGGTGGACTACGGCGACAGCAGAACAGGGCTTGCTATGAGCGACCCGGGGGAGATACTCGCGTCGCCGCTGGAGACGGTCTTTGAGAAGGACTTCGACAGGTGCGCGGAAAAGGTCGCGCAGATCGCCAAGGAAAAGAAGGCGGAGATGATCATCGTCGGCAACCCCGTCAATATGAACGGCACGATAGGTCCCCGTTCGGAGAAGTGTACACTCTTTGCCGAGAAGCTCCGCGCCCTGGTTGATGTCGAGGTGGAAATGTGGGACGAGCGTTCGTCGACCGTCACCGCTATTTCCTACATGAACGACGTAAACAAGCGCGGCAAGAAGCGCAAGGCGGTGCTCGATCAAGCCGCGGCGGCGGTCATTCTCGACAGCTATCTCGAATACAGAAAAAATAAAGCCACCCGCGCCGCGGATAAGCTGTAAGGCGGCATTGGAGGAAATAATGTTCAGAGTTTCGTTTACCGGCTATCGCCCCGAAAAGCTGCCGTTCTTCGGTGAGGACGATCCGATGTGTGTTGAGCTTAAGGAGCGTATATTTAATAAAATAAAGGAACTTGCCGACAACGGGGCGACCGAGTTCTATTCGGGAATGGCGCTCGGCGTGGATACATGGGCTGCCGAGGCGGTGCTGCGGCTTAGGGAAACTCGTCCCGAGATAAAGCTCATAGCGGTCATTCCCTGCCCCGAACAGGACAGCAAGTGGACTTTCGAGGAAAAGAAACGCTATCATGATATTCTCGAAAAAGCGGATCGGCGACTGACGATCTCCCCGAAGTATTCCAAAAGCTGTATGCACAAGCGCAACCGCGCTTTGGTGGAGATGTGCGACGTTTTAGTCGCCGTATACGACGGCAAAGAGGGCGGCACAAGATACACGGTGGACTACGCGGAAAGCTCGGGGCGGGATACGGTGCTGATACCGCCGGTCTGAAACGAACAGTCTGTTTTAATAAATAATATCCGGGATACTTTTGACGGTATCCCGGACTTTTATTTAGCCGTTTATAGCCTTGTAAAGATCTTCAATGTGGGCATAGTCGTAGGTCTTGCCTTTGTAGGTGACATTTGTGAGATTTGTACAGCCGCTGAAAGTACCTTCTTCACCGGCTGCAATGCTCGTTATACTGTCGGGGATATTTATATTTGTAAGGCTCGTACAGCCGCTAAAAACCAGTTTGTTGAGCTCGGTCACACTGGCGGGGATAGTTACATTTGCAAGGCTTGTGCAATCCCAGAAAGCCCCTTTGCCGATCTCGCTGACACCTTCGGATATTGTCACATCTGTCAGATTTTCACACCGGTAAAAAGCAATATTACCGATTTTTGTTACACTTTCGGGGATGGTCACGCTTGTAAAACTTATGCAGGAAGAAAAGGCACCTTCTTCGATCTCGGTCACGCTGTCGGGAATTATGACGTTTTTTAGATCGCAGCAGTTAACGAAAGCACTATTATCGATCTTTGTAACGCCTTTGGGTATATTTATGCTTGCAAGTTTTGTGCAGTGGCTAAAAGCAGTTTTCCCGATCTCTGTTACGCTGTCGGGAATAGTCATGCTTGTAATACCTCTACATAGGCAGAAAGCACTTTCGCCGATCATGGTCACGCTGTCGGGGATAACAACGCTTTCCACATTACTGTTTTCGTAAAAGGCTTTGTATATAGACACGACTTTCTTACCATCTATTTCGGAAGGTATCCAAACGTTTTTGGATCTCCCTTTATATTTGGTTATCACCATACCGCACAATTCACTGTCATACTCGTATTCAAACTCGCTGACATCTGTTACGGGTGTGTTCGGCGAGGACGCCGAAGGAACGCTGACATTTGTGCTCGATGTGCTGTTATTCATCGTAGAACTGCTTCCGCCGGCGTTTGGCTTATTGCTTTGCACCTCGGAGCCGCCGTTCGCGCACGCAGTCATAATGAGCGCCATTACCGCGGCTGCCGCTGCCGCGATCATTTTTTTGATGTTCATAGTTTTTTCTCTCTGCCTTTCGTATGTTCGGGAATTTTCCCGTAAATTAAAAAGTGCGTCAGACGAACCACGTTCGTCTTTGCGAAACCGCGCACGAAAAATGCAAAGCTCCGATTGCTGCGACACAATTCGTTCTCCATAAAAGGTACACGAAAAAGAGCATGCACTTTTACCAAAAGGCAAAGTGTATACCTGTTTATGAAGAATATTAAATTGTGTCGCATGATCATTATATCACATTATTTTCGATTTGTCAATATCTTCCTCATTTTGTAATATCCCCCCATACTTCCGCATATAGATTAGAGAAAAAAGCACAGGGAGGTCGGCATATATGGACGATACCAAAAAGATGATAGAAAAGTACAAGCGCGAGCTTATAGAGATGTCAAGGACTGCTCCCAAGCCGCAGCCCGCGGCAGAGGGCGTTCCCGAGGTGAAAAAAGCTCCGCGGATAATCGGATATGTGGACGAGGGCAACAAGGCATACGACAGTTTTCTTGAGGAATTGGGCAGGCTGCCCGCGGAAGGCGGCGTTTCATCTCCCGTGGACAACGAGAACGCGCATGATCATTCGGAGAACGCGTTCCCCGATGAGATCTTTGACGCTCCCGCGGAGGAAGAACCCATAGACGAGCTTCCGCCGGACGATGACTCGGAGCCCGATACGGAGATCATTGACGAGACACTTGAGGAAGGCGAGCCGCTGTTCTCCCGTCCCAATTACGTTGAAGTCCCGTCCACGGAACAGGTGCGCGAGGACATAATGGACGAGAGCGTTCCGTCCGAGAACCGCCCCGACAGCGATGTTTCGGGAACCGGAGATAATTCCTCGAACGCTCCCCGCGCCGACAGAACGGACGCGGAGATGACGACAAACGAACAGGCGGAGCGGCTTGGAGATCAGCCCGTGAGCGGTCAGGATCCCGACGAGCAGCTGACGGGGCGCAGCTTCGAGGAGAAGCTACCTCCGCCCCCGTCCAACGCTGATATGGCGCGCGGCAGCAATTCCGAGCCGAGTGATTTTCCGCGCGCGGTCTACAAGAGCTATGAGGATTTTCTCAGGCAAAATCCCGAGAAGGGCACCATGCTGTTCCGCGTGTATACGGGCAGGCAGGCTGTGCCGCTCGAGAACGCCGAGGTCGTGATCTATACGGAGATAGACGGCAAGAAGCATGAGATGGCAAGGCTCAGGACCAATTCGAGCGGTCAGACGCCGCCGCAGGAGCTTCCCGCGCCCGATAAGGAGCTTTCGCAGAACTCTCAGAACAAAATTCAGGCGTTTGCTATGTATGATGCGACGG
>CAYPWI010000221.1:0-4427 GCA_964414395.1 uncultured Ruminococcus sp. | reverse complement strand
CCTATCGAGTATGTTCACACACATAAGCAGGCGATGGTAAATCAGCGCGAGATCGGTCAGGATGTCGACAGCTTCGCTGGTTCGCTGCGTGCGGCGCTCCGTGAAGACCCCGACGTTATCCTCATCGGTGAGATGCGTGACTTCGAGACCATCAGCGCCGCTGTGGAAGCCGCCGAAACAGGTCACTTGGTGCTCTCGACGCTGCATACCACGGGCGCGGCGGAGACCATCAACCGTATCATAGACGTATATCCCCCGCACGCGCAGGGTCAGATCCGCTCGCAGCTGGCGAGCACGATAGTCGGCGTTATCTCGCAGACGCTCGTTCCCACGGCGGACGGCAAGGGACGCTGCGCGGCTCTGGAGATCATGGCGGCTACAGACGCTATCTGCGCGCAGATACGCGAGGGCAAGGTGTATCAGATCCCGAACTCCATCGCTACGGGCAAGAAGTCGGGAATGTTCACGCTCGACCAGGATCTGGCGCGTCTGGTGCGCATGGGCAAGATCACCGACACCATAGCGAGAGAGCGCTGCAAGGACGTTGGCGAGTACAAGCGCTATCTCGAGATGGGCGACGCGTAAAGACAATTCCTCTACTCAAATCTACTCCTAAGGGGTGATCGTATGAGAAGATCACATAAGAACAAGGGCTTCACGCTGGTGGAGTTGGTAGTCGTCATCGCCATAATCGGCGTATTGTCGGCTATCCTGATACCGATGATAACCGGTATCGTGGCAATGGCTCGCGTCACTTCCGCGAACTCCACGGCTTCGGAGATCGCCAAGGGCGTGCAGACGCTGCTGTTCCAGGCGGACGGTTCGCATTACGGGATAGTGACGGAACAGGTCATGAAGCTCGACATAACGGTCTCCAGAAGCGACGGGAACACGACATGGGTGTGTACCGCGGCGCCTTCGGGGAGCTATAACAACGACAATCCCAGTAACCTCAGCTGGGGGAGCGGCGCGACCTATGTCAAGGGACAGAATGCCGCTGTGACCACGGGCGAGGGTATGATTTGCTCCGTGCTCTGCGACAGGCTCTCCGGTATGAACAACGGCTCTATCGTTATAGTGCTCAAGGGCGGCAGGGTGACGTTCGCGGCGTATACGACGGCGCTTGAGACTGTCATGCCCGAGAGCGATTATCCGCCCATAACCGACGGCGAGCCCGCACGGTCTTTCGTATGGAACGGCAGAGAAGCGGGCATATCCCCGAGCGGGTATGTTGTCGGCACCTACCCTGTCATAGGGAGAAGCTGATTCTTCCGAAAACATCATTTCCGGAAGGACTGTGAAAACGTTTACTTTGTTACATAGAAAGCATTGACGATTTATTGTCAATGTGCACAAAATGATTTAACAAAAATAAATTCTTTTTCACAAAGTTGCGGTATTTAGCCGTTTTTTTGGAAAAAACCCTTGCAATTGTGAAAGGAATAGTGTATAATGAAAGTCACAAGGGAAAGTCGCTCCGCCGGGGCGTGCCCTTGGAACTGATATAGCTCCGCCGGGGCTATACATAATAAATTTTTTTTACAGGAGGTCTTTATCATGGTAAAGAAACTTCAGGCTTTGAAAGCCAAAAAAGGCTTTACGCTCGTTGAGCTGATCGTTGTTATCGCGATCATCGGCGTACTTGCCGCGATCCTTATTCCTACGCTGTCGGGCGTAATCGAGACTGCTCGTAAGAGCTCCGCTGAGAGCGCTTGCCAGTCTATCCAGAACATGGCTAAGTCTTTCGCTTCCATGGTTATGTCCAAGACGGGCAACAACTGCACAGCTACAACTGAAGTTGATATGGATGACGGACACGGTGAAGTTACAATGGCAGAGTACATAGCTAACCAGCTTCCCGAGCTCAGTGGTTCCACCAGCAAGGGCGTGACCATTACGCTTCAGAGCGGCAGAGTAAATACGATCTACTACACCGAGGGTGCGTTCACCGCGGGCTGGACCGAAGCGGGCGGCACTATTCCGGCTGCGAAGGACAGCACTGACTCTTCCGCTGTTGGTATCCACGTATCTTAAGTCCGGATACTGTTTGGCGTAATGCTGTGTGACTAACGGTCAACAGAGTTATAGCACAAGACTACCTTCCTCGGCGAGGGATATCCCCCGCCGGGGAATTAGTGCTATAAGATACTTTTGCTTGCGTGCGGACGCACGGCGGCTTTGCGGAAGCAAGAGCATCGACATCAACAAAAAAATTGAGGCGAGGAGAGCTTTTATGATACAATATCTTCAAAGACTGAAAAAACGGCGCGGCTTTACACTGCTCGAGCTTATAATAGTCATTGCGATAATCGCCATAATGGCAGCCGTGATCCTGCCGGGACTGAGCACGGAGCACGAAGTGATAAACTCCGCGAACTCGGCGGCGCGGGACTTCTACGCGGCGGTGCAGATGTCCATGACCAAATTCTCGACCTATGACGGGCAGATGTCTCCCGCGTATTCCAATAACAACAATCTGGGAGTTATGCGCTATTATCCGCTGATGGGCGGAAACTATCCGTTCGACGAGACCTACACCAAGGGGACAAAGGACTCGGAATATCCCGCTCGCGCGTCGCTGTATATAATGGTACACTCAAACGGCGGAACGATCCGCGATGTGGCGGTCGTCACCCGCGCGAGAGAGAACAGCACAGAGGGCATCTACCGCCTGCTGCAGCGCGAGACTTCCGACAGGAACACCGAATTCGGGCGGCTGCTCAAGGGTGAGATACAGAACCGCATCGAGTACAAGGACGGCTATTATTACGCGAGAGTGGATTTTGAATATCCGACGACATTCGCGGGAACGCCCTCCGACGATATCAAGAAATTCACCGTCAAGCCGGTGTACACCGTATACTGCGCCAAGGAGCTCCCGCAGGCGACGGGCAGCTATGAGACCTTTAGAAACAGCCTTACCTTCGGCGCGCGCAACAAGCTGAACTGGAACGGAACGATCTGCGGCACCTGCGCGCCTCTCGACTCGACCGGAAAGAGTATAGGCGACACAGGCACGGAGCTTACATAAAATTAAAAAATCGTTTTCTCCCCTGCGGTGAGCGGGGGAGAACTTTTTAATAAAAAGTTGAGAAAAATTTTTCCGCCGAGTGTGGAAAGGACTTTTTGTCCGTTGAGCGCGGACGGTTTTTTTCTTTTTTTTTGGGCTGCCGAGCCGTCGGTTCGTTATTAGCCCTTGGCAGGGTGATGCCGCGCGGCGCGGGGGAACACTTTTTGCTGAAAAAGTGTTCTCCCCCACACCGCGGCAGAAAAATTTTATTATTTTTTGGCGAGCGCTAAAGTTTTAAGAAAAACTGTCGATAATATATATACAGAAGGCATAGTTATGCCATCTGATACCATGCTCGGATCGGAGATCCGATACATGGCGCTCGGAAAACGCGCGGGTCTTGTACATCATCGGCGCTTTTCCGAAGAAAATTACGAAGGAGGCAGGCACTATGGAGATCAAGGGCATCGGAGGAGTTATTTCCACTTACAAGAGCAAAGCGACGAAAGCACAGGCTCCGAAAAAAGAGAGTGCCGCCGTTTCCGCTAAAAAGACCGACAGAGTTGAATTCGGATTTGAAGCCGCTTTGACTTCCGCAAGATCTGCGATCGCGGCGGAGGTTCGCGCCGACGCTTCCCCTCAAGAACTGTTGGAAGCGCAGAACACGGCACAGCAGGGCGTTGACGGCGCTATGATCGCGGCAATGATGTTTATGGGGTGATCGAATGGATAAAATGACCGCCGACGCTGTTGTAAAGTGCCTGGAGATCGATGTGGACTTCTACAGAGATCTGACGGTTTTCCTGATGAAGAAGCACACCAAGGTCCTCGACGACGATCTGGAATGGCTGACGAACTCCCTGAACGACGAACAGGCGTTTCTCATGAAAAGCCGTTCGCTGGAGGAAAAACGTCTGGCGCTGTTCTCGGGGCTGGGCATAGAGGACAAAAAGCTCTCGGAGCTCGCGGAGGACGCGCCCGAGGCTTATCGCCCCAAGATCAGAATGTTGAGCTCTCAGCTCGAGGAGATAATCGCGAAGATCACCGAGCTGAACAACGAAACGGCGGGGATCGTTAAGCGCAAGCTCGACGCTCAGAAGGAATTTGTGGAACGGGCGGGGATATTGGAAAAGCCCGAAATTTATAATAAAAACGCGTCTAAGGTGTCGAGCGGAGTTTCCTCCGCAACGCCTTTCAGACACATTTAGGAGGAAATATGCGTCCGACATTTCTGGGATTTGAAGTACAGAAAAGAACTCTGCAAATAGCGCAGAAGAATATAGATATCACGGGCAACAACGTGTCCAACATCAACACGCCCGGATACACAAGACAGCGTGTGGATCTTTACGCCGAGGCGCTCTCGGGCAACCGCGACCTTACGTGGAACTCCAAGGTGACGCGGCTCGCTATGGCG
>CAYPWI010000220.1:0-4437 GCA_964414395.1 uncultured Ruminococcus sp. | reverse complement strand
CCCCCTCTCCCGAAGGGTGTCCCCCCAAACTGCGCGGCATCACCCTGCCAAGGGTTAATAACAAACTGACGGCTTGTCAACAAATCAAAGAGAAAAAGGTACATTCGCGCCGAGAGAAAAGGGCACCGCGTCGAGCGGAAAAGGCACCGCGCCGAGCGGAAAAAACCGCCGCGAAGAAAAACTCCGCGGCGGTCAAGCACTGTGCATTATCTGTTGTTTCATATCGTTGTCAGCCGACGATAAATCTGCTTATATCATCGAGAAATTCGCCGCAGTCGTCGGAGTGGATCTTGAGTTCGAGATCCTTGGAGAGATCCAGGCTGAAAATACCCATGATGGACTTCGCGTCGATGGCATAACGTCCGCTGATGATATCAACGTCGTATTGGCAGCCGGTTACGATGTTTACGAACTCCTTCACATCGTTGATCGTGTTTATGCGGATCTTAGCAGTGGTCATAGTTTACTTCCTTTCTGCAAAAACCGAGCTTACGCTACGGTCGTGTTTCCATAAATGGCGATGAGCAGCCAGGGATTGACGTTCGAGAGCGTCATATCCGCGTTGAAGCTGTCTGCGAGATGCTCGAGATCGTTGTCGAGCGACTCATCGTTCATAAAGATATAGTTGTTGTTTTCCATAGAAATTGCCTCCTTAAGTCAAACCTCAGAATGTCGGCAGCCTGTTTATTTTTATGGCTTTACCGGCGTTTTTCAAGCGGATGCCCGCCCGTCTGAGTTCTTTTGTTCTGTTTGCCTGTTGTCTTTTGTTCTTTTGTCTTTCCAGTGTTTAGGCTTACTTTGCGATGAACTTCTTTACGCCGTCGAAGAAATCTTCGCTCTCATCGTCGTCGGCGTGAACCACAAGCTCTACCTCTTTTGTGAGGTCAAGACTGAAAATGCCCATAATGGACTTAGCGTCTACGGCGTATCTGCCCGAAAGCAGATCCACATCAAACTTGCAGCTGTTGGTCAGCGCGCAGAATTCCTTGACGTCGTCAATGGAATTCAATTTGATAATACACTTCTTCATAAATTAAGACCCCTTTCATTTTTCTATGTCTATGTGTTGTCTCGGGAACTTTCCGTTCCCTTGCTTATACTATAGCAATTTTTTTTAAAATAGTCAATACCTTATTGCAAAATTCGGAGTTTTAAAGTATAATATAAATGTGGGGGAAAAAATCTTGGTAAAATTGCACAACGGAATACGCCCTTTTTTGTGCATATGATATGTATGCTTGCCTGAAAGGGTGAAATAAATCGACGCTTATATGTTAAGTGTCTAATAACACATCGCCATATCACCGCTTTAAAGCCGTCTTGTTCGGATATTTTGAAAGATTTTCCCAAAAGGTTAGCAAATAGCGGAAAAATCTGCTATAATATATAAATAGGTATGTTCGGCTGGAGTTTAAGACCGAACCCCAAGATCAAACCATATATACTATTATAATAATGTTTGAAGGTGAAAGGTTGACTTTTGATATTATAACGCTCGGCTGCAAGGTGAATTCCTGTGAGAGCGCCGCCATTGCCGCGGGAATGGAGCGCGTGGGCTTTACCCGCGCCGAGGACGGCGGGACGGCGGATATCACTATCGTGAATTCCTGCGCCGTTACGGCGGCGGCGGTCATCAAGACGCGTCACGCCGTGTCAAGATGCAGGCGCGAAAACCCCGACGGGGTAGTGGTGCTGTGCGGCTGCTTTCCGCAGAGCTATTCCGAGGAAGCGGGTCTGCGCTCGGGTGCGGATATCGTCACGGGAAATTCCAACAAGGGAGCGCTTCCCGATATAATAAAGGAATATCTCAAGCGGTACGTAAAGACGGTCAAGATCGAGCCGCTGACCAGAGAATATGACGAAAGCGCCGCCGTGCCCGATACCGACCGCACGCGCGCCTTTATCAAGATCGAGGACGGCTGCGACAATTTTTGTGCATATTGTATAATTCCCACAGCGCGCGGGCGGGTGCGTTCTCTGCCGATCGAACGGATAAGCGAACAGGCTGCCGAGTGCGTGAAAAGCGGGCATAAGGAGATAGTCCTCACGGGGATTAACCTCGGCTGTTACGGCGAGGATCTGGGCTTGAAGCTCTCGGACGCGGTGAAGGAGTGCGCCAAGGCGGGCGCGGAGCGTATCCGTTTAGGCTCGCTCGAACCGGAAAGGCTCACCGATGAGGAGATAGACGCGCTGAGTTCGGTAAAGCAGCTCTGCGGACATTTCCACTTATCGCTCCAGTCGGGCAGCGATACGGTTCTGAAACGTATGAACAGACGCTACGACACGTCGGAGTTTTTGCGGATAGCGGACAAGCTCCGCGAGAGGTTCCCGAACTGCGCGATCACGACGGATGTTATCGTGGGCTTCCCGGGCGAGACCGACGAGGAGTTCAAAGAGACGGTGGAGTTCGTGCAAAAGGCGGGGTTCGCGAAGATACACGTCTTTCCTTATTCTATCAGGAAGGGGACCGTCGCCGCGGAGATGAAGCAGGTCCCGCCGATGGCGCGCAGCCGCCGCGCGGACGAGCTGATGAGGCTCGCGGACAAGCTGGAGCTCGATTTTTTCCGCACTCAGCTGAACACGGAGCACACGGTGCTTATCGAGAAGCCGCGCTCGCCCGATTATTCGGTGGGCTTTACGGAGAATTATCTCCCCGTGCGCATCTACGGAGCGCCGATAGAACGCCATTCGCCGGTGAGGGTGAAGATCACCGATTATCGGGAAAAATTCTGTATCGGCAGACCGATAGGCGGGTAGCGCATTAAGGCGCGTCAAGATCAAGATGACCTGCCGGAGAGCGATGAAATTTCAATACGCTGTGAGCTGGGCGAGCAAAACGCGAAGCGTTTTGCGGTTTTGAAATTTCTTTTCAAATCTTTAGCACAAGATGACACAAAGGCGGCGCATTAAAGGCGCGTCACCTTAAGAGCAACGCAAAGGCGGCGTATTGTAAAAGCAAAGCAACAAAAAGGTAACGCATCAAAGGCGCACTAAGGCGGAAGTTACCTAAATGCGGCTAGTGCAATTCGCAAAAGCGGCTGGCGCGGCGTAAAAGGGCGAAGCCCGTTACGACGCGTCAGCCGGCTAGAAAAGTTATTGCGCAAAGCGCAATAACTTTTCGCTTTGCGAATTGCTTTTAAATAACCAGATCAACTTTTGGGCGAGTAATGCGCCTATTATAAAGTAATACATTTCAGGAGGCAATTTTGTATGGTATATCGAGTTTATGTGGAGAAGAAAAGACTTTTCGCGGTCGATGGCGCGGGCACGCTGTCTGACCTGAACGTCGCTCTCGGAATGAAGTCCGTGGAGAACGTTCGCGTGATCAATCGGTATGACGTCGAGGGCATCACCGAGGAGAATTTCAGGAGGGCGCTGCCGACGGTGTTCTCCGAGCCGCCCGTGGATAACGTGTTCTTCGAGCTGCCGAAGCTCGGGGATAATGAGCGTATGTTCGCGGTGGAGTTCCTGCCGGGACAGTTCGATCAGCGCGCGGACTCGGCGGCGCAGTGTATACAGATGCTCTGCAAGGGCGACCGCCCCGATGTGAAGTACGCGAAGATCTATGTTCTCAAGGGCGAGATCACCGATGAGGAATTCGAGAAGATCAAGCACTATCTGATAAACGCGGTGGAGTCGCGCGAGTGCGGCTTTGAGGAAAAGCAGACGCTTAAAGTGACCTACACGATCCCGACGACCGTCGAGACGCTGAACGGGTTTATAAACAAGACGGACGAGGAACTTGCCGATTTTGTGGTGAAGTACGGTCTGGCTATGGACAACGGCGATATCAAGTTCTGTCATGAGTAGTTCAAGAGCGAGCACCGCGACCCGACGATCACGGAAATTCGTATGATAGATACTTATTGGAGCGATCACTGCCGTCATACCACGTTTGGAACCATTATCGACAAGGCGGATATCAAGCCGCCGTATATCGAGAACACGTTCGCGGAATACAGAGCCGACAGAACGGAGCTGGGACGCGACAACAAGCCCATCTGCCTTATGGATATAGCGACATTGGCGGCGAAGAAGCTCAAGAAGGACGGTCTTCTGCCCGATCTCGACGAGAGCGAGGAGATAAACGCCTGCTCCGTGAAGATCACCGTCGATGTGGACGGCAAGGACGAGCAGTGGCTGCTGATGTTCAAGAATGAGACGCACAATCACCCGACAGAGATAGAGCCGTTCGGCGGCGCGGCTACGTGCCTTGGCGGCGCGATACGCGACCCGCTTTCGGGGCGCTCGTATGTATATCAGGCGATGCGCGTGACGGGCGCTTCCGATCCCCTGCTCCCCGTTGAGAAGACGCTCAAGGGTAAGCTTCCTCCGCGTAAGATAACTACCACAGCGGCGGCGGGGTATTCCTCATACGGCAATCAGATAGGTCTGGCGACGGGGCACGTTTCCGAGATCTATCATCACGGATATATG
>CAYPWI010000219.1:0-4437 GCA_964414395.1 uncultured Ruminococcus sp. | reverse complement strand
TCCGAATCGACAAGGTAATGTTAATTCGTTCTTGGTATTGTTCAATTTTCAAGGAACTGTTTGTGCTCGCCCTCCACGGCTCGTTCGGCGCTCCTGCGCTTCCCTCCGTTGTCGGACGACTTAACTATTATAGCACAGCTTTTCGGTTTTGTCAAGAGGTTTTTCAAAAAAAATTTCAATTTTTTGAACTTTTCTTCAGCCTTCGACTTCTTCCGCGTCCTCTTCGCGAGAACTTTTATATTTTATCATATTCTTTCTCAATTGTCAAGGGGTTTTTTGAAAATTTTTCAAATATTTTTTCATCGTAGTGTCTTATTTCCAAAGCACCCCAACATCATGTGTTTTTGCCGTCTTTAAGCTCGGAAATGATCTTCATAAAGCTGTCTACATCGTTGAATTCTCTGTAGACCGACGCAAATCTGATATACGCCACGTCATCGAGCTCCTTAAGCTTGCGCAGCGCGACCTCTCCGATCTTGTCCGAGGTGACCTCGCGCTGGAGGGAGTTTTTCAGCTCGCCGGCAATTTCTTCCACAATATTCTCGATAGACTCCAGAGTTACGGGGCGCTTTACGGTCGCGCGGCAGATCCTGTCGACCAGCTTCTCGCGGTCAAAGGGCTCTATGGTATGATCCTTCTTGATGACCATAAGCGGAACTTCTTCGATTATCTCGTAGGTCGTAAATCTCGTAGCGCAGTTTATGCACTCGCGGCGGCGGCGCACCTTATTTTCTGTAGGGCGCGAATCGATCACTTTGCTTTCTTCACATCCACATTCCGGACATTTCATAGCAGTTCTCCTTATTTAATATATTATCCGAGAATCCCCTCGGTCGATGTGTACATATATAATTATACCACAAGATTTTGTATATTTCAACAATTATCACAAAATTTTTTAGAAATTTTGTAGAACTTTTTGCGTTTATATATTGAAAAGATTTCGCAAAAATGCTATAATATATTAAATATAGGTATTTCACGATGGGGGTGAGCTTTTGGAACTGAATATCATGAACGCCGCCGAACGTTCCGCGCGCTCGAATTCGGGAGTTCGCTCCGATTTTGGAGAATTCGCCGCGAACGGATTTCAAAGCGAGCTTGAGACCGCGCTTGACAGCCGTTCGGGAATTCAACAAAACGGTACGGATATTTTGGGCGGGTATTCCGAGGCGTTTGTCGCCGTCTCCCCGAAGATCACCGAGAAAATAAAAAACGATCCCGAGTATTCCGCGGAGCTCTCCCAAAAGCTGAACGCCCTGCTCAAACGGCAGGGCGAGGATCTGAAAAACTGCGTGGTCATCGTCGACAGAAAAGGCGACATCTCGCAGCATTGTTTCTATTCCAAGGAACAGGAGGACCGCCGCCCCACCGCCGAGGAGCTGAAAGCCGTCGCTAGGGCAAGGGCGCGCAGAAAGGCGCGTCTGGACGCTTACTTCCACTTATTGGAACGCAATTCCATAAAGCGGAAGCTTATAGAGCAGGAAAACGCCAAGCGGCTCCGTGACAAAAAGTACCGCTTTTCGGTCTCGGGTCTTGACATAGCGGCGCGCAGCCGCCAATTGACGCCCCCGCCGCTCGATCCGGACTATTTCTTCTGAATTCTCTCAAAGCTTTTGAAATAAGGTGATACTATGCTTGATCTTGCGTTTCTCGTACTTCTCATTTACATTATGTATAAGGCGAACCACGGCGAGGTGAACGACACCCTGTGCAATGTCGCGACAGTGATCGGAGTCCTCGCGGGCGTTACGGGGCTTATCGTGGTGTTTTTCAAGGAGGACAGCGGCGTCTGGTGGCTTCATATCGTCGTAATGCTTATGGCGTTCTTCTTGAAGAGGTGGGCGAAGAAATTTGCCGAGCTCTATAACAATAAGATAAAAGAGAACTTAGAGCGCGAGGCAAAGTACCACAAAATGGAAACGCACCACACCCGCGGCGATGAATATAATGCCGTATACGACGACACCAACTTCGACGACCCGAATATCCGCTTTGGCGGAGGAAGCGGCGAGAACTGGAACTGACAGCCGTTATTCCGAATATAGCCGCAGCGCTATTTTCACGCCGTCGCGGAAACCGGTTTTCTCGCTGTTTGCGTAGAACACGTTCAGCAGATATTCCAGCTTTTCTTTCTGCTCGGGAGTAGGGTCAAACGTGTTTACAAATTCCTCGATATCGTGTCTGCCGTGCTGTCTGATGTGTGGTGGAAGAAACAGTTCGCCCTCGTTTTGGGCGTTATAAAGACATTCCCAGATCTCCATTTAGATCAGTCCTTTCTTGATTATATCTACATTATATCACGTATACGATATTTTGTCAAGAGGTTTTAAAAAAATTTTAAGGAGAATTTTTATGCGAAGCGAAGCACAAAAAAGAGCTGATAAAAAATATAAAGCAGCAGGAAAAGATAAATATTCAAATCTCTGTGCAAAAATACATATCAACAATATCGAAAAGATCAAAAAAATCGCCCTCGCCAACGGCTTGACACCCTCAAAGTACACCGCCCGGGCGGTTTTCTACTGTGCCAACAATAACATTGACCTCTCCGATTATACGGAAGAGCTGCACGTTCCCGACGATGAGGATGGCGGAAAACAAGAATAGCTATCGCTCTTGACAAGCGCCCGACATTATGTTATAATTAAATCAGCACAAGCAGCCCATGACCGAAAAGAAGCAATAGAGATACAGGAGGTGGCAGCACATGGGACAGACCGACAGCCAATTTAAGGCTTTTATTCGTGTTACACTCGAAACACTCAAGGAAATTTACGAACAAACTCCAAACGAGAAATTAAAAAAACTGATCGACAATCTCCAAAAGACTTTGGAAGATTAAAAGCCGATCTCGGCGGATTTAAAACGTGTTTATAAAGGGGGGAACGGCTATGGAACTTCCCGTTTCAAATAAACACTTTACCTATGCGGACTATCTTGAATTGGACGAGCCAAAGCGGTTTGAGGTCATCGACGGCGTTATGTATGATATGTCGCGCTCACCGTCACCGGTACATCAATTGGTTTTAGGAGAACTGTCCGGACAAATACACGATTTTCTGAAAGACAAGCCATGCAAGGTCATTCCCGCTCGTCTCGCCGTGCGTCCTTTTGAAAAGGACGGCGATTTACCGGAAGATGTTGACACCGTTGTTGAACCTGATATAATGGTGGTATGTGACAGAAATAAGTTTGACGATAAAGGCATCAAGGGCGCACCCGATGTTATTATCGAGATTTTGTCTCCGTGGAACGCGAGACATGACATTATAGTAAAGCACGACCTCTATCAGCGCGCGGGCGTTAGAGAATATTGGATAGTTGACGCTGAATGGGAGCACGTAACGGTTTTTGTTCTCGATGAAAAAGGCTTCCTGAAGCCCACCGAGTATTACAATGCCAACGACACCGCCAAGATCACGGTTCTGAATGACTGCCCTATTGACTTGAAAGCCGTGTTTAAGGCGAAGACATTTTGAGTGTTTGGCAAGAGGTGATCTGAATGTTAGAAGCATTTCTTATTGATACCTACGCCGATCTTCAAAGGATACTCACCGCCGAAGATCCAAAAGAGGAAGCCGAGTATCAATTAAAGCTTGTATCCGCAAAGCTTGAGGCAATGGGCATTGTAACGACCAAGTTGGACAAAAAATGAGCTAAATAGCAAACGCTCCCGAGCGATAATGCCCGGGAGCGTATTCTTTATTCAATTCAGATCAGCTTTGAATTATTGATCGCCGAGATCAGCGCCTTTATCGATGCGTTGATTATATCCGTATCCATACCAACGCCCCAGCTTACCGAGCCGTCGGGCAGCGATATCCCGATATAGGAAGCCGCCTTCGACTTGGAGCTCTGCTCCACCGCGTTCTCGGTGAAGGTCGAGATCGTGTAATCTATGCCCAGACCGTTCTTTATCGCGTTGGAAACAGCGTCCAGGCGACCGTTGCCCTCGCTGCGGTACTTTCTCGTTTCCCCGTGGATCCTCGCGGTGACTTCCGTCTCGATCTGCGCGCCTTGAGTGTAATGCGCCTCGACGACTTCCAGCTTCTTCTTGAGATTTACGTAGGTCTTCTCGAAGATCTCGTAGACCTCCGCGGGCAGAAGCTCCTTATGCGCGTGGTCGGATACGCTCTTGACGGTGTAGCCGAAATGCTCGCGCATCTTAGGCGGCATTACTATGCCGTAGTTCTGCTCCATAAGGTAGCCTATGCCGCCCTTGCCCGACTGCGAGTTTATGCGGATAACGTCGCCCTCGTATTCGCGCCCGAGGTCGTGCGGGTCGATCGGGATATAGGGAACGTTCCACTGCTCGAGGTTCTTTTCCTCGCGATACTTCATGCCCTTTGCTATCGCGTCCTGGTGAGAACCCGAGAACGCCGCGAACACCAGCTTGCCGCTGTATGGCATACGCTCGTAAACGTGCATACGCGT
>CAYPWI010000218.1:0-4477 GCA_964414395.1 uncultured Ruminococcus sp. | reverse complement strand
TCGGCGACATCACCTGCAACAACGCGGGTATGAACTCGGCGGCGATGCAGGGCAATGTTTTACTTAAGGGTCGTATGAAAATGGACCGCGACACCATACTTATCGGAGACTTGTCGTCACAGCAGGCGGATATAAACGGCAGAATACGCGGCAAGCTGGACATAGTGGGAAAAGCGGAGCTCAAGCGCGACGCGATAGTTTTCGGCGATATAAACGCGTCGACATTATCCGTCATCGAGGGGGCTATCGTTCAGGGATATGTCAATACGACGTTCCTCTCCAAGGACGACAGCCGCAACGTATTCCCCGAGGCTATCTCGCTTGACAGCAAGGAAAATCAGAACAACGGCTGATCTCGGACGCGATCCGTTCCCGTATGAATTTTACTTGAAAGGCTGATACAATGAGTTCTAATAAGAGCAGCGCGCCGCTTATAGCGACTATAGCTTTAGCTGCTGTCGCGACCGCTGCGGTCGTGTTATTGTTGATCTTTATGAATAAGGGCAAAGAGCCCGATACGGTCGAGAGCACACCGAGCAGCGGTTTTTCCGTCACTTCGGAGCTCAACACGGAATGTGCCGACGCGGCACAGAAGCTGGTCTCGGATAATTACGAGATCATTCGGCTGTTCGTGACCGAGGGGCTTCCGCTGAAAAGTGTATACGGAAAGGCTCCCGAGGCGATAGACGGCGTTTATGAGATAGCGTCGGATAAGTACACCGAATATTCTCAGATCGAGACGCTTGTGAAGAGCGTCTACACCGACGAGGCGGCGGAGACTATCCTCACAAAGAATGAGATCCCCGCGGACGGCGGCGCGGTGAAAAAGGTCCGCATCTATGACGATCACGATCTCCATGGGGACAAGTTCTTCGGGGTGATCGAAGAGTTCTCCGCGGACGAGAGCTATAAGCGCGATTGGTCGGACTGCTTTATCGTCACCGCTCCCGAGAGCGAGGACAAGTGCGCCGTTACGGTCTATACGGACGGCGTTTCGGCGGAAGAGGCTGAGAGCCACCCCGAGTCGGTATTGAAGACCACAATGGTGAAGACTTCGTCGGGCTGGCGGCTTACGAGTTTTTTGAAGTGATTTGAAGTGATCTTGTTATGAAAAAGGAAAACGGTTTTTCCACATACGCGAAAGTAAGCCAGCTGGCTTTTGTGATAGTAGCCCCGCTGTTGTTCTTCCTTTGGGGCGGCAGCGCTTTAGTGCGGCATTTCAACCTGCCCGATTGGGTGATGGGTCTGTGCGTTGCGCTGGCTATCATCTTTATGCTGGGGGGCGCTGTGAGCTATCTCGGACAGCTCATTCGTCATTACGAGAAGAACAAGGACAAAGCCCCCAAAGCTTTCACAAGCTCCAGACGTGATAACGATTATTACGATGACTACAGGAAGTGACAACTCATTACGAGGTATTTATGGAGACACTTATGAAGCCTGCAAACCCGCTCAAAAGCGAGCAGCCCGTTTATCGTGAGATGCGAAGTCTTGCACCGTATTTTCTGATAATTTCGGGAATATATATGGTCATAACTGTTATTCTCGGTTTTGCGCTGCGTGACTATACTGTCCCCGTGGGGGCGCTGTACGGCGTAATAGTCACGGTGCTGAATTTCTGGACGCTCGGGAAATCGGCGCAGAAGGCGGTCTACAAGACCGAAAAGAAAGCCAATACCTATATGAGCGCTATGTACTGTTTAAGGTATCTGGGGCTTTTCGCAATGCTTACTCTCGGCGCGCTTGCGCCGTTTATAAATCTTATCGCATCGGTGATCCCCTTGTTTTTCACGAGGGTCTCTATCATGATAAGAACATTTATAAGAAAGGAGGACTGATGTTATGCCAAACGCGTTAATGCTTGCGGCAGCGGCAGCCGAAACCGCCGAAAAGTCGCTTGAGGTCAACGGCCCTCTTAAAGCGATAAAACTTTTCGAGCTGAACGGTCAGGAATTCTGGCTTACAGAAAGCGTGATAGTTCAATGGTTCGTTATTCTTATCCTGCTCGTTGTTGTTCTTGTCTTGACGCACAATATGAAGGTCGTTCCCGAGACGAAGCGGCAGGCTGCCGCCGAAATGCTCGTGGAGTTCGTTCGTGATACCGTACACGGGACTATGGGCGCTAAATACAACGCCTACACGCCATACATAATGACGCTGCTGTGTTATATCATGATCAACAACCTTATGGGTCTGCTGGGGCTCAGGAACCCTACCGCCGATGTTTCGGTGACGGGTACGCTCGCGATCATAACGTTCTGTCTGGTTCAGTACAACCGAGCCAAGACAGGCAAGTTCAAGGGCTACTTCAAGAGTTTCATCGAGCCGCTTCCGTTTATGCTGCCGTTTAACATAATCGGTGAGTTTGCGAACCCCTTGGCATTGGCGCTGCGTCTGTTCGGCAATATGGTCGCGGGTACCGTTATAGGCGGACTCATCTACTTCGCCCTCGGAAACTTCGCTGTTCTTGTGCCGGCAGTTGCATCGCTCTATTTCGACATCTTCTCAGCGGTAATGCAGGCGTATATCTTCATTATGCTAAGTATGTCGTACATCTCCTCGGCGGAATGTGAGTAACGTTGGAGAACGTTCCCCAAAAACTCAGGTTTGATATCCCGCATGGGATAAATCGCACGCGATGTGCTATATTTTAATAACTATTAACGGAGGAAATCAAGTTATGGAAATGACACCGGAAACTATGAAGATCTTGGCGAACGCTATCGTTCTTGGCGCTTCGGCATTGGGTGCGGGCACCGCGATGATCGCGGGTCTTGGCCCGGGTATCGGTGAAGGTTACTGCGGCGGTCAGGCAGTTGCGGCTATCGGCAGACAGCCCGAGGCATCCGGCGCTATCACAAGAACAATGATCATCGGCGACGCGCTGGCGGAGACTACAGGTCTTTACGCGCTCGTTGTTGCGCTCCTTCTCATGTACGCTAACCCGCTGCTTGGCAGACTCATTCAGTAATTGTCGGCTACGGATAGTTTTATTGGGAGGAGGAAACAGCAATGCTGAATATACTCAGCAGTGTAAGCGCCGCGGCGGACGGCAGAGATTGGTATGAGGCTCTCGTATCCATAAACCCCGCTACGATCGTTTTCACGTTGATAAATACGCTCATCATCTTCCTCATTTTCAGAATTTTCCTGTATAAGCCCGTCTGCAAGATCCTTGACAAGCGCAAGGAAATGGCGGCGGCTGAGATCTCCGAGGCTCAGAAGGCAAAGGAAGCCGCCGAGAAGGCGGAGCAGGAATACACCGCGCGTCTGGCGGACGCCAAGAACGAAGCCGCTGAGATCGTAAAGCAGGCTACGGCAAGGGCGCAGAAGCGCGAGGAAGAGATAGTATCCGAAGCCAACCAGAAGGCGGCTGATATCCGCGCTAAGGCTGAGGAGAACATCGAGCGTGACAAGAAGCGCGCTGTCAACGAGATCAAGGACGAGATTTCCGATATCGTTGTTATGGCGGCAAGCAAGGTCGCACAGAAGGAAATTTCCGCAAAGGACAACGAGGAGATCATTTCTCAGTTCCTTGACGAAGTCGGAATGGCATAATGCCTTTTCCGATCAGTGCAGAAAGGAATTTTACTTATGAACGACAAGGCAGAAAAGATCTACGGCGAGGCGTTTTTCGAGCTTTGCTGTGAGGAGAACGAGAGCGGTCTTAAGGATGTTCTCGCGGAACTCACCGAGCTTGACAAAATATTCTCGCAGAACCCCGAATTCATAAAGCTTATGGGCACGCCGACGATACCCGTTGACGAGAAGATCTCGCTTTGCAGAGAGATCGCGGCTAAAGGCGGCGTGGGAGAGCTGAGCGGCAATCTGCTGTGTGTTCTCGCGGAGAGAAGCCGCATGAGCTGCTTTGGGGGAATAGTAAAGCAATTCCGCGAACAGTACAACGACAAATTCAAATTGGCTGACATTACGGTAACTTCTTCCGCGCCGCTGTCGAGCGAGCTGAAGGAGAAGATCTCGGCTAAAATGTCTCAGGTCATCGGAAAGACCGTTACCATTATCGAGAAGGTAGACCCCGCTATCATAGGCGGCGTTGTGATCGATTATGGAAGCCGCCGCTATGACGGAAGCGTCAAGGCAAGACTGAACGCTCTGAAGGAAGAGCTCGGCTCGGTCATTGCCTGAGAAGATAAGGACGGCAAGATGTAGGAGCCGTTGTATTCTTACCTCTTATACTTCTTAAATTCTAACACAGAAAGGGATGTATCTAATGGATTTACGCCCCGATGAAATAACGGGTCTGATCAAAGACCGCATAAAGAACTACAACGCGAAGATCCAGCTCGGCGACGTGGGTACGGTAGTTACCGTCGGCGACGGTATCGTTCGTATACATGGGCTTGAAAAGTGCATGATGAACGAGCTGCTGGAATTCGAGAACGGCGTTCAGTGTATGGCGCTGAACCTCGAGCAGGACTTTATAGGTGCGGTTATGCTCGGCTCGGACGCGGGCATC
>CAYPWI010000217.1:0-4538 GCA_964414395.1 uncultured Ruminococcus sp. | reverse complement strand
GCTGACCTATTTCGAGGAGCTTTCCAACAAAGAAGCTGCCGCCGTAATGAAAAAAAACACCCACGCCATAGAAACGCTGGTATACCGCGCAAGAAACGCACTAAGATCACAGCTCGAAAAGGAGGGTTTTCAATATGAAAACATCTGAACAAATGACAAATGACGTATTATCCCGCAGGAATAAGGCTATCAAGGACAGAGCGGCAGCCCGCCGCCGTATGTTAAGTATCGGCGTGCCGTGCGCGGGGTGTCTCGCGCTGGTTGCGGTCATCGGGGCAACTGTCGCGGTACGCTCGAACGGCGGGATATCCCACACAAGCTCTCCGGGTGCTTACATCACCAATGACAGCGGCAAAGAGAATACCCATTATGAATTGGTATCATATAATGAAAACATCATCCATTTCAATGACAACTTTGTCTCAAATCAGTATGACATAGATAAAAGCATCTGGGACTTCAAGCCCATGACCGAAGCGGAGCTCAACGCCTACTACGGAACAAGGCTCACGCTGCTTTCGGAGAAATATTCCGATTGGACGTTTAACAACGCGCCCTACGGTGTTTACACCGAGAACGGTAATGAGGTCTATACGGAAAATTCTGTGTCATATATCTCTCCCGACAGCAAGAGTTCGATATGCGTCGATATGAGCAAGGGCGAGCTGCCGCTTTACCGCGGTGTAGGCGATGATCTTAAGGAGTCCTTTTTTGCGGGCGACAACGACAAAAAAGCCGTTTTGTTCCGCTGCGGGGACGATATGTTCAAGGCTCAGTTTATGCGGGGCGGCAGCGGGTTCCTTATCAGCGCCAACGGCATAGGCGAAGAGGAATTTCTGAATATAGTCCGCGAATATCTCTCATATCCCGATTTTAGCAGCTCCAAGCCGGGCGATACCAAGACCACAGTTATCGATGTTGATCACTTCAACACCGAGGTGCCCATTGACGTTGACCCGACCGAGCTTAGTGAAATGACCATGAACAAGGTCAACAAGTTCTTCGATGTGGAGCTTGATCGTCTCTCGATCATTCACCCCGAGTGGACGGAAAGCCACGGCAAGCTGGGCATCTACCGCCATGAGGAGATCGGCGAGACGGTTGCGTCTATGAGCAACTACTACACCACAAATACTGTCGATTACGTGACCGAGAACGGCGCGAAGATCTCCGTATCGGTGCAGCAAGGAAAATTCGCGCCCGTGTCGGACGAGAAATTTACCGAGGATAAGCCCGTAAACATACCCCCGACCAGCACTATCATAGAATATGACGACAACGGCAATGTTATCGGCATGGCGACCCCCGGCTATAACCCCGATGAACACCCGGAGAATAAGCCGACCCCCGATGAGGACGCTTCTGTGATAAACGGCTATGAGGCGTTTATCCACCGCGACGCGCACGGGAATTTCATCGCCGATATCGATATGCACTCCCGAGTTCGGATAACCGCCGAGGGCGTTTCCGAGAGCGAGTTCCTCAAGATACTTGATGAGTTCACGCTCTAAACTCGGAATTTCACAAAATAACCAAGCCCCGAACTAAAAATCGGGGCGTCTTCTTTGCGGGCTTGAAAAAAACGGAATAATGTGGTATAATACAGAAAAAGGAAATATACAGCAATGGAGTGTGACATTATGCCGTTTAAATTCTACAAGGGTGATATACTCGAACTTGACGCGGACGCGGTCGTTATCCCGCACCTGCCGCATGACGATATTATCCTGCCCGAGGCGAGACATATCATGAACGCGGCTTGCAAGGGGTACATAATGCAGATGATGTATGATTACGAAAACTGCCGCGGCAACGCCTATTCCGATGAGGACTTCATTGACGACAGCTATTACTATGAGGGAATACCGCTTTTTGGAAAATTTGATTTTCCGGAAATAACGATACTGAATGGATACGATCTTAAAGCCGAACACACGATCCATGTCTGCGTGGAGGGCTGCGGAGATCTATACGGCGAGCTCGAGGATGATTACGAGATCCAGCGCTGCTATATAATGGCGCTTAATGTCGCGAAGATGAATAATGTTCGGCGGATAGCCATTCCGCTGCTCGGAACGGGAGTGTTCGGCTTTTCGTTTGATCAGGCTTGCAGCACGGCAAAATACGCTGTTGAACGCTGGTTCGCCGATAACAAAGACAGCGATATGACAGTCTGTGTCGTTCTCCAAAGCGATAAGGACGAGGACAACGCTCTTCCCCTGCCCGATTTCGGCGCGGGGAGCGTATTTTTCGGCTACGCCGAGCGAATGGCGCGTGAGATAGCCCGTTCCCGAAAGAATAGGGACTACTATTTCAGAGACCGCGTGGAGTATTATCTCATGCGCTGCCAATACAGCGACAGCGAGCTTGAAATTTTGACCGGCTTCGACCATACCACTATAGGAAGACTCAGGACGGGAAAGACATCAGCTTCCAACAAGCGGCTTATCATAGCCCTTGCCGTGTGCATGGGGCTTCGCGGCTACGAGTTTTATGAGTTCGTCGTGAGCGCCGCGCTGGGGCACAATTATCCGTCGGACAGCTTCGACAAGGCGGTCGAGACCGTGCTCGCGACCGGAGCCGCGGACTTCCGCAAGATAGACGCCGAGCTTTGCAAAATAAACCCCGAGTTTTCACTGACCAAACCCGAAAGAAGGATCAAAAACCGATGATACCGTTCTTCGGCAAAGAACCAAACGGGATCGACAGTCTTATTTTCAAGACCAAAAAGAGTTGTTCTGTGCGTTTTTCGTGCGTTTTTTGTGCGTAAATATTCAAAAGTGCCGTTGATATCGGCACTTTTTTATGTTAGAATTTAATTGCAAGCAAAAAGAACACGAAAGGAGCCGATAATATGTCACTTACAACCATTGAGGAAAGCTCGGGAGGGATACGCGAGGTATCGCTTGAAAGCAAGCTTCTCTCCGAAAGAAGGATATTCCTCGGCGATATCACGCGGGAGAGCGCGGACGAGTTCACCAAAGCCGTGATGTATCTCGCGAGATCGAACGAGCCGATAAGCGTCTACATCAACAGCTTCGGCGGCGAGGTGAATTCGGGGCTGCTGATCTGCGACGTTATCAAAGGCTGCGGCGTGCCAGTCTGCACATATTGTACGGGCTGCGCCTACAGCATGGCGGCGATCATTCTTGCCTGCGGAACTAAAGGAAAGCGGTTCATTCTTCCGCACAGCCGCGTGCTGATACACGAACCGCTGCTCGCAGACGGCTTGAGCGGCTCGGCGACCTCGATCTCAATGATCTCAGATACCGTCATCGAGGTGAGAAACACCGTAAACGGCGTTCTCGCGGAGCATACGGGCAAGACGCTCGAGGAAGTGAACAAGGCTACCGCGTTCGACAATTTCATGGACGCGAAGCAAGCCGTGAGCTTCGGTATCTGCGACAAGATCACGAACAGGCTATTCTGAGAAAGGAACTGAAATGAGTAAGAAAGAAACGCGAAAGATGAAAACCGAGACCGCGCGGCGCGAATTCAACTCGTCGGAAGCGCTCATAGCGAAGGACTGCCGCTTTTCGCTCGACGACCGCGCGACAAGGCTCAACAACAACATACTCATTATAGGCGGCAGCGGCACGGGAAAAACGCGGACGATCGTCTCCCCGAATATCAGGCAGGCGGTCGGGAGCTATATCGTCTTCGACCCCAAAGGGCAGCTTTACAAGACGCACGCCGACTATCTCAGGGAGCGCGGATACAAGGTCGGTCTGCTCGACTTCACGGGGAGCGGAAAAGGACTTCGATATAACCCGCTGGAAGCGTTAAGATCGCCGCGGGATATCATGAAGCTCACGGAAATGCTCATTCAGCCCGCGGAAGCCAAAGGCACCCGCGCCGACCCGTTCTGGGACAGGATAACGACGCTTTTTATAAACAGTCTGATAGGGATCCTGTACGAGACGGACGACCCGAACCGAACGCTCGAAAGCGTGCTGAAATTGCTTCGGGCGGGCGAACGCGGCGGCAGAGATGACCCGAAATGGTCTCCCCTTGCCGAGCTGTTCTGTCAGCATAAGGAGAATGACCCCGAAAGCTGGGCATACACGCAATTCGCCAGCGTGAATGTCTGCCCGGACGATACCTACGACTGCGCCAGAGCGACGCTCGCAGCGAAGTTCGCGAACCTCGACTCGCCCGAGATAAGGCGGCTTACCTCGTGCAGCGACATA
Organism: uncultured Ruminococcus sp.; assembly: GCA_964414395.1. Lineage (GTDB taxonomy): Bacteria > Bacillota > Clostridia > Oscillospirales > Ruminococcaceae > CAG-115. Next base: position 348 of record CAYPWI010000217.1, on the reverse strand, counting down.
GACTTCAAGCGGATAGGACTTGAAAAGACCGCGGTGTTCGTGACGGTCAGCGACACCGACCGCTCAATGGACGACCTCGCGAACATCTTCATAACACAGGCTATGCAGGAGCTTTGCGGATTTGCAGATAAGTTCAAAGACGGAAGACTTCCCGTGCCCGTGCGGTTCATTCTCGACGACTTCGCGACGAACTGCCGCATCGCCGAGTTTCCGAAGATCATCTCGACTATACGCTCGCGCTCTGTTTCGGCTATGGTGATATTGCAGTCCGAGGCGCAGCTTGAACAATACTATTCCCGTGACAGCAAGACGGTCATCTCCAACTGTGATACCTATGTCTATCTCGGA
>CAYPWI010000216.1:0-4547 GCA_964414395.1 uncultured Ruminococcus sp. | reverse complement strand
AGCGGTACGTTTACAAATATCCTGAATGTTCCGAACCACAAGAAGCGCAGATCGAATTCATCATCTTCAAACTTGTATTGATAGATATGATCGACCGTCTTGATATTCAGATCATACTGTTTTGCATATTCCATGACCACAGCATAGAACGTATCTATCGTGCCGGGAATGTGTTCCATACGGTCAAACCAGATATCTATACAGTTCGGTCGAAGTGAGTCGGCTACTCTATACAAAGTGCGCTCCTTATCTGATACCGTACTTCTCGATGATATAGTCCATATCCTTGTCGCCTCTGCCCGAGAGGTTGATGAGGATAGAGCCCTTGCCCATCTTCTTGCCGAGCTTCATGGCATACGCTACGGCGTGGGAGCTTTCGATCGCGGGGATGATGCCCTCAAGTCTCGAGAGCTTGAAGAACGCGTCTATCGTCTCCTCGTCGTCAACGACATCGTATTTAACGCGCTTGAGATCGCGCAGGAACGCGTGCTCGGGACCGGAAGAGGGATAATCGAGCCCGCTTGCCACGGAATATACGGGGGCGGGATCTCCGTTCTCGTCCTTGAGCATAATGCTGTTAAATCCGTGCATAATGCCTTCCGAACCGTAAGTCAGGCTCGCGGCGTGGTCGCCGAGCTTTGGACCGCGTCCGAGAGGCTCAACGCCGTAGATCTCAACGGGATCGTTCAAAAATCCCGCGAACATACCCATAGAGTTAGAGCCGCCGCCCACGCAGGCAACGACCGCGTCGGGAAGCTCGCCTGTCATCTCGAGAAACTGCTCGCGCGCCTCAATGCCGACAACGCTCTGGAAATCGCGAACCATCATCGGGAAGGGGTGAGGACCGACTACGGAACCGATACAGTAGATGCAGTTCTTATAATCCTTGAGATACGCGTCAAATGCCGCGTCAACAGCTTCCTTGAGCGTCTGGAGACCGTCGGTAACTTCAATGACGTTAGCGCCGAGGATCTTCATTCTCGCAACGTTGGGAGCTTGCTTCTTGATGTCAACAGCGCCCATATAGATATCACATTCAAGCCCGAAATAAGCTGCCGCGGTAGCGAGCGCAACGCCGTGCTGACCAGCGCCTGTCTCGGCGATGACCTTCTTCTTGCCCATATATTTAGCAAGCAGCGCTTCGCCCATGCAGTGATTGAGCTTGTGAGCGCCCGTGTGGTTTAAGTCTTCGCGCTTTACGTAAAGCTGAACGTTTCCTATAGTGGACGAGAGTCGCTCAAGATAGGAAATCGGGGTGGGTCTCCCTTGGAATTCCCTACGGATCCTGCGCAGCTCACTTATAAACTTGCTGGACTTGCAGATCGTGAAATAAGCCTCGGTGATCTCGTCCATAGCCTTCTTGAGATCGTCGGGCACATACGCTCCGCCGTATTTGCCGAAATATCCGTTTGCGTCGGGATAATTTTTCAGATAAGTGTCAAAGTCGATTTCTCCGAATTTCATATTATTTCCTCCAATAATACCAAAAAACTAATACAAAATAAATATATCACAAAAAAAAGGATTTGTCAAGTATTTTCATTAAAAAATAGGGAATAAAAGACTATTTCGTTTAAATATGACCGCAAATTATGTCGAAATAAATGAATATTTTTTGTTAAAGCGCAGAAAATATCGTCAGCAGCGTTTACTGCTATCTGTAAATAATAAAACGTGGAGGGTTTTGATATATGAAAGCAACGGGAATTGTCCGTAGAATAGATGATCTGGGCAGAATAGTTATCCCAAAGGAGATACGCCGCACTATGCGCATACGCGAGGGCGATCCTCTGGAAATATATACCAGTCCCGACGGGGAGGTCATATTCAAGAAATACTCGCCTGTCGGAGAGATAAGCAACACCGCGTCCCAATATGCCGATGTTCTTTCAAAGGTCGGCGGCGCGCCCGCGGTCATATGCGACCGCGATCATGTTATAGCGGTCTCGGGAATGAGCAAGAAGGAAGTTATAGAGCGCAGGGTCTCGGGTTCCCTGGAGGATCTTATAGAGCAAAGAAAGTCTTATGTCCTCAAAAGCGGAGAGGAAAAGCGCTTAAATCCCATAGAGGGCGTCGACCGCTTCGCGATAGCCTGTTCTCCGATACTCGCCTCGGGCGATGTAAACGGCGCGGTCATCATGTTGGGCGACGGTTCAAACGAAGCGGCTACGGCGGAGCAGTCCGCCCTTGTCCAGGCGGCGGCTATGTATTTCGGCAAGCAGATGGAAGAATGACCTTATCCAAAGATGCAGACGCGGAACGCATTGCTTCCGCGTCGGTCTGTCTATAAACCCTCATTTGCGGAAATAAAAGCTTGCCTGCAAAACAGCGCTGCCGCGGCTGCATCGTGATCCGCGGCGGGTAACTGCCGACCCAAAGCAGCGGGCTTAAGCCTCAATTACCCTCCGAAAAGCCGCTTCGGGACGGTCGTTTGAGACGCTCGGGCATCTGAGGGTTATCGACAGACTGAGATCTTATTCCCCAATGTCGGATAAAATAAGTTATTTGTGTGAAAAATTCGTCAAAACTCTTGACTTTTTGCGCCAAATGTGTTATAATTTCTATAAATATAAAGTACGTATATAGAGATAAAATTCAAAAATTGGGGAAAAGATCATGAAAAACAAAATCAAAGGCGCGGTATCTATCGCGGCGGCTGTTTGCATACTCTCCGGCTGTTCGGGCAGAAATAACGGAGATAACGTGAATACGATCGATGTCGGCAGTTCGGCTCTTTCGGGTTCGCTGTTTCCGAACAGCGTGCCGGAGGTATCAAGGGGATCAATATCGGGTTCTTCCTCGGAGGATAATTCGGGGGGGAGCATTTCTGCGTCCTCGGATACTTCGGGGGGGTCGTCGTCAAGCAGGGGACAGGGCTCTTCGTCACGCGGTTCAACTTATCCCGATTCTTCAAGCGAGAGCTCTCCCTCATGGGGACCGCCCTCTTATCCCGCAAAACCGTTCAGTTCCTCTATCGTATCAAGTGAGGCGATGGGCGGGATCAATACGGGAGGTTCGAGCAGTTCCTCTTCTTCAAAAACTTCAAGCTCTTCGATATCTTCCTCGTCTTCCTCGGCTTCTTTATCGTCATCGACCTCGGTATCGTCAAAGGTCGATCCAAAGCCCGATACGCCTCCCGCTGTGAATACATACAAACCGCTGAATTACACCGAAGTAAAGGGAGTGTGGATATCCTTCCTGGAGATAAGGGAAATGCCGAGCAATTCTCCCGCGGAATTCAGAAAAGCTATCGGAGATGTTTACGATAACTGCGTTTCGCTGGGTATCAACACGGTATATGTACACGCGCGTTCTCACGGCGACGCGTATTATAATTCCGAATTGTTTCCGTATACGAAGTACCTTTCGGGCGGCTTCGACGCGTTGGAGATCATGATAGACGAGGCGCACAAGCGTAATTTGTCTTTCCAGGCGTGGATAAATCCTCTGCGCGCTTGTGAGGCTAAGGACGTTTCGCGTCAGGACGGCTATCTGATCGGCAAATGGATAAAGGACGGCAAGCGCGCCGTGAATGTAAACGGCATTTATTATCTTAATCCCGCTTATGACGAGGTCGTAAAGCTTATAGCGGACGGCGCTGCGGAGATCGTTTCCAATTACGACGTGGACGGGCTGCATATAGATGACTATTTCTATCCGACCACCGCTGCTTCGTTTGACAGAGACGCGTTTAAAAACAGTTCTTATGACAAGCTTTCCGATTTCAGGTTCGCGAACTGCGATAAGTTCGTAAAGGAGCTTTATAAGACTGTAAAAGCCTGTAACCCGAACGCGGTCTTCGGGATAAGCTGTCAGGGCAATCTGCAAAACAACTACGACTATATGTACGCTGACGTGAAGAAGTGGTGTACCGAAAAGGGCTACACCGATTACATAATGCCGCAGATATATTTCGGGTTTGAAAACGCCACTCAGCCGTTTGCGGAGTGTGTCAAGACGTGGGATAATCTGGCGCTCGGCGGAAACAAAATACCGCTTATCGTCGGCATCACGTTCTCAAAGCTCGGCGCTGAGGATACCTGGGCGGGAAGCTCGGGCAAGCGCGAGTGGATAACGGATAAAGAGATAATAAAGCGTCAATTCCTCGAATCGATGGAGCAGCAGGCTTACGGGGGAGTTTGCCTGTTCAGCTATAAGAACATATTCACTCCCGCCGCTTCCGTTAAGGCTCAGGTCAACGCGGAAGTCGAGGCGTTAAAGACAGTTTTTAAATAATGACATAACTTATAATTTCAGCAAAAAATGGGGAATGGAAAATGTTGGCAAAGAAAATGATCAGGGGATCGGCTTCAATTCTTCTGGCGGCGTGTATACTGGCGGGAACTGCATATGCGGATCTGTCTGTTACCGTTGATGATATGAGGCTGATGAACACTTTCGATAAATCGGGAGATGAGAATTACAGATCATCGTATGCGGGGTATTTTGATATCGACCGCAACAGCGATCTTGTCCTTCAGGACGGGATGAGGGCTGTTTTCCTCACTCCGGGCGTGGACTTCGACACGAAGGATCCGGATCTTCCC
>CAYPWI010000215.1:0-4600 GCA_964414395.1 uncultured Ruminococcus sp. | reverse complement strand
TTTGAACAGGAAAGGGATAATATATGAAAAAGATCGTTATTTCCCTTCTGACCGGCGCGTTACTCGCGGCGGTACTGACGGGATGCGCCGACAACGGCGCGGATCATGACAACCCCGGGTCCTCGACAACATCTGATAATGGCAGCGGTTCTTCTTCCGTAAACGGCGGTTCTTCCACGAACTCCGGAACGAATTCGGGCTCTTCGAGCTCGTCTAATGGAGAAGGCACGTCTTCAACGAGCAGTACGACTTCAACTCCTCAAAACAGCTCTTCCGCGGCAGCGGACGACGACAACTCCTAAACGCGGCATAATGCCTGCGCGGTCTTGACGGCAATGCCGCAGGATCCGGCACATCGGGGGATCTTCCTTTTTTCAGACATTTTATCACAACATTATTTATTACGAAAGGGAAAAGACGTATGAAAAAACCGGTTTCTGCGGCTCTTGCCGCGATCGTACTCGCAGCGCTGCTCACAGGATGCAGCACAAATAATGAAAGCGCGGGGGACAACTCCTCTAACAGCAGCTCCGCCGAGAACAGCTCGAGCGCTTCTGACAGCAGCTCAAGTTCTTCAAGCTCCTCGAGTTCTTCAAGCAGCTCGGCAGAGAGCTCTTCAAGCAGTTCAAGCGAGAGTTCAAGTTCCTCAAGCAGCTCAGCCGATAGTTCAAGCTCATCAAGCAGCAGTTCAAGCAAGCCCGAGAGCAGTTCAAGCTCATCGAGCAGCAGCTCAAGCAAGCCCGAGAGCAGCTCAAGCTCTTCAAGCAGCAGTTCGAGCACGCCCGAGAGCAGTTCCTCGAGCACAGAGGAAAGCGAGCCCGAGATAAAGAATACCGTCGATATGCTCGAATTCCCCGACAACAGAGCGGGAAAACTTGCCAAGGCGGGAATGTCCGAGCACGCCGACCAGTGGAGCGGCATGATGAACATAATAGACGACCCCGAGATGCTTTCCGTATTCATGCCCGACTTTGATGTAAGCCTGTGTGAGGAACATTGCCTGATATTGGATATGGTCGGCATCAACTCTCACGAGCTGCTGGTGGCTAAGCCCAAGGCGGGCAGCGAAGACGCGGTAAAGGCGGCGTTTGACGCGCGGTTCGACTTCATCAAGGATCCGAGCAGATTTTTGTATCCCGCGGGTATGGCGTCTGTTGAGGGCGCGGTGCATGGCGTGACCGACGACGGCTATTATTACTTAGTCGTTCATCAGGACGGCAAGGACATCGAGGCGGCTATCAAGAACGCCAAGTAACATAGAGATGAAAAAAGCCCCGTTCCAAAGGGGCGTACAAAAGAAAGGTAAGAGAATATGAAAAAGAAAATTATCGTTATCGCGGCGGTGCTTGCCGCGGCGCTTACACTCACGGCTTGCAGCGGCGATTCTTCCAACAGCGGCTCGTCCGACACATCGAGCAGCAGCTCGTCTTCGACAAGCTCGACCGCTTCGAGCGAGAGCAGTTCTTCGAGCTCTTCAACTTCTTCGGCGGAGAGCAGTTCTTCAAGTGAAAGCTCGTCCGAGAGTTCTGTGGAGAGCTCTTCGAGCGAGGAGTCTTCGAGCAGCGCGGAGGAGTCCAAGCCCGATCCCGAGCCCGCAGACGGCAGAGCTCAGAAGATGCTCGACGCTGCCAAGGCTTACACCGAGGAATGGAGCAAGATGATGAACCCCATTGCCACTCAGGAAGAGATAGACATTCTTCTTCCCGGTCTCAAGCTCGATATGCTTGAGGACTTCGCCTACGAGGTCGAGATGACGGGCATCAGCGGACAGGAAATTCTCGTGGCAAAGCCCAAGGCGGGAAATGAGGCGGCTGTCAAGGGCATCGTTGAAGCGCGTTTCCAAAATATCATGGACAACGGCGGGTTCTATCCCGCGGGTGAGGAGACCATCGCGGGCGCTGTTCAGGGCGTTACCGACGACGGGTACTATTATATAGTATCTCACCACATGGGCAAGGATATAGCGGCGGCTATGGCTGATGCCAAGTAAGATCATTTTATAAGAAAAAGCTCCTACGCGGTGACGCGGCGGAGCTTTTTTGTGTGGAATTTTATTCTTCCGGCAATTCCGGCGGCTGTAGTTTCAGTTTCAGAAAACGGATCTCCTCGTCGATATCCTTGACCGTTTCCGCCGCGTTTTCCTTTAGCGCGGTTTTGCGAATACGTATAAGCCGCTGATATTCTTCAATGAGCTGACCGTTATACCGCTTGTCGCTGTATTCCACAGTATCACCTTCCTTTTTATTGAGCCTGTTTTCTTACCATTGTTATATTAGATCCTTATTCCGCGCTTTTCTTTCTTTTGCCGCATAGCAGCATAAACATTCCCAACGCGAACACGAATATGCTTATGAACTGCGAGGTCGACAGCGCTCCGACGAACCCCCGATACTCGTCACCGCGTAGAAATTCCAGAAAGAACCGCCCCGCGGAGTATATTATAAGGTACATCGCGAGCAGCCTTCCGCGCGCTTTGGGGACTTTCGTCAGCAGAAGCCACAGCAGCGCGCCGAGCATAAGCTCAAACCCCGCTTCAAACAGCTGCACGGGCACGCGCGGCACACCGTTGGCGCTTTCGACAGTGGAATTCGTGAACGTTATCCCGTGCTCCCATTCCACACCGTAACAGCAGCCCGACAAAAAGCAGCCCACCCGCGCGAACCCGTGAAATATCGCGATCGCGGGCGCGAGGCAGTCCGTCACATTGTCGGCGGGGAGCCTCTGAGCCTTTATCGAGATAGCCCCCGCGGCGAGCCCGCCCAGCAGTCCGCCGTAGAATACCGAGCCGCCGAAGATCCCGGAGAAGCGCTTTATGAACTCCCCGAAGCTCTCAGCCGAGAACAGCTCGCCCCAGCGTGCGATGTTGGTGAGACCGAAGAGAAGGTGCATACCGACAGCCGTTCCGAGCGCCGCCCATATGAGAACGAACATGATCGGCAGATATTCCCCGGTCATCTTCCGATATCGGAGGACCGACGGCGCGAACCCCGCGAATATCCCCACCGCGGCGCAGATGCCGTATGAGTTGATATACAGCGAGCCGATAGAAATTCCCGGGAACATTCTTCACGACCTTTCGAAAAGCCGCCCGATAACGATTGGCGGCTCAGACAAGAATTCTCTCCGCGCGAGGGAGGAGAGAATAGCTTTTATTAACGGCTTTTAATTTATCCCGAGCTGATCGCATATCTCCAGCATGGCGATAAAATAACATTCGGGCGCTAAGTGTATCCCGTCGCCGCTGTCAAGTCCCTGCGACAGCATATTGTCGCCGTTTTTCAGCAGATACCCGAAGTCGATAAACGCCACGCGCTGCCCGAAATTCTCCGCGATATAATTCTTCATCGCGAGATTGAACGCGTCTATGCGGCTGTGCTCCGCAAAGTTCGAGTTTATGGGCGTTATCGCGCAGACATACACGTTCGCGCCCGAGTGCTCGAGCGTATAGTCTATGATCTTTCGGTAATTTTCGCAGTATTCCTGCGCCGAGGTCATATTCACGTCGTTCATTCCCATGGAAAGAATGACCGATTCGGGCGCGACTTCCTCGAGGACTTCATCATAGCCCGTCGCCTTCCCGTGGTATTGGAACTCCATATCAAAGAAGTTCCGCGCCCCGACTGAGCCCGCCGCGTAGACGTTCTTCGTCTTGACCACATTGTATGCCGTAAATCCTCGGCAGATGCTGTCGCCGACAAAAAGCGCCTTGTCCGCGAACGCCGCTTCGGACTCGGACAGGCAGATCTTCCCGTTCGCGTCATACGAGAACCGCTTTTCCAGCTCGGTAAATCTCGGGTGTCTGTCGCCCGAGATAACCGCCGAGGTGTCGGGCTCCGATACGGAGATCGGCGGCACGGACGACGAGGAGTTCACCTCGGGCGTGGATACGAACGAAACTATATCCGATGAGCTTGACGACGCGGGACGATCCGATGTTGACGGGTCGATTATCATATTGGAGAAATTGTACGCCGGGGTCTCCGTTGGCTGAAACAACGCCGAACAGCCGCAAAAAAGAACGGATAACATAGTGACCCCGACAGTGCATAGCAAGATTTGTTTTTTCACTGTTGTATTCGCTTTCGGCAAGAAGCGCGCGGGTCAGCCCGTTTTCACGTGACTGCCCGCGGGCTTTGATCAGTATACTTTCTTTCTTCGGTCGGAAAAGACCCGCCGAAAGACTGTCAGGATACCGTGATGTCTTATGGGCGGGCTTTCCCGTTATGTTCGGATAGATCTTACTTCTTCTTTTTGTTGCCCGAAGCCTTAGCGGGTGCCGCGGGCTTCTTCTCCTCGGGCTTAGCCGCGGGAGCAGCGGGCTTCTTTTCCTCCGCCTTTGCGGGAGCGGCGGGCTTCTTCTCCTCGGTCTTCGCCTCTTCCTTGGCGGCAGCCTTGGGAGCCTTCGCGGCGGGCTTTTCGGTCTTCTTAGCCGCGGACTTCTTGGAAGGAACGAGGCACTCGAGAGCCTTGAGCTTCGCGGGATCGCCCTTCTTGATAAGAACGGAGCCGTCGCTCAGCGCCTTGTCGAACGTCAGTTCGCCGCTGAACATCTTCGCGATGATATCGGCGGAAGCCTCTACCTCGCAGTTGTTGTCATCGT
>CAYPWI010000214.1:0-4639 GCA_964414395.1 uncultured Ruminococcus sp. | reverse complement strand
GCGGTGTTCATTTTTGTCGAGAACGTCGGCACCTTGTATTCCTTGACGGATATACACGACCTGACGTATAACGAGATACTTACGATACGCACGATAAACATCATCTTTACTTATGTGCTTTTAGTGGTGTTCACGGCGATATTCTATATAGAAGTAATGCGCCTGTTCAGCCAATTGAAGGAATCCAATAAAAAGTTGAACTATATAGCCACACACGACGCGCTGACGGGACTTTTCAACCGTCACAGCCTGTGGAAGTTCTTCGACGAGCTGGAGGAGAGCAAGGATCACTATTGCGTGGTGATGGGCGATCTGGACGACTTCAAGAAGATCAACGATACCTACGGACACGACTGCGGCGATACGGTGCTTAAGTCTGTCGCGAACGTAATTCTCAGCAATATGGCGGAGAATGATATGCCGTGCCGTTGGGGCGGCGAGGAAATGCTGTTGGTCATTCGCGGAACGCGCGATGAGTGCTTCGAGCGTGTGGAGAAGATCAAGAGTGAGATAAACGCACTGGGTATAACCGACGAGGGAAGACCCGTAAAGGTGACTATGACCTTCGGCTTCGCGGACAGCGAGGAGATGGAAGAACTGCGCAAGCCCGAGGATGTTGAGGTCGTCACCGCTACACGCACCGCGGCGCATATCGGCATGGAGAACCTCATCTCCGTTGTGGATAAGCGTTTGTACATAGGCAAGCGCAGCGGCAAGAATGTCATTATAGTCGCGTGATCATAGACTTTTTGTAATATTTCCATAAAATTATACGATCGGCAAAATCTGTTGACTAGTCGGAGCGTAAATTATAGGGTGAATATTACAGATCGTATTGATAACTGAGCGTTCACGCTCTCATTTTTCCGCAAAAAAAATACCCCCGAACATCTGCTCGGGGGTTTTTATTGGGCTTGTTGTGCTTTTATTGACCGATGCTGTGCTTTACGCGGGCTTTTTCCTCGGCGCGCTTGGCGTTGTTGAAACGGTCAAGCGTTCCCACGAGATAGCCGCTGATCCTGCGGATGCGCTGGAACGGCACGTCCGAAAAGTGATATTTGGCGTTTACATAATCTCCGTCCACCTCAAGATCCATAGCCCTCAAGTGCTTTGTCGGATATTTTTCGCGCGCGATGTCGATATAATAATCTATCTCATCCTGAGCGAGCTTTCCTCCGGTAACATTAACATCTACCATATTGATCCCCTCCATATTTTTGACTGCGCCAAGAAAATTTATATCAACAATTCGTTATATATATTCCAATAAATACTCAAAGTAATCTTATGTTCATCCCGCAGACGGGATAAGCAATAGCCTTGAAATTGAAACATTGTATTTTCGAAGCAATATAACATTCTTTCTAAGCGGTGTACTCTTATTGTATCACAATATCTTGTATGTGTCAATAGTGATTTTGTACAATATTTTGGAAGATGTTTTGTAAAAGCCCATTCTTCCGTAAAAATAATAAAAAAATTTGAAATTCTTGTAAGAAATCCCACGGAAAATTGTGTATACAAGTGAAAGGGCTCTTCAAAATAAAATGGCGGTGATGAAGTGGACGACAGCGAAATAGTAAAGCTTTTTTTGGAACGCAGCGAGACGGCGCTCTCGGCGGCTATGAAAAAATACAGGAACTACTGTATGAAGATAGCTGTGAATATCCTTTCCTCGCGTGAGGACGCGGAGGAATGTGTAAACGATACATTTTACAAGGCATGGTATCTTATCCCGCCGCGCGAGCCTAAGATGTTATCGTCGTTTCTGGGCAAGATCACGAGAAATTTGGCGATAAACCGCTTTCGGCGGGAAAATACCGAAAAGCGCGGCGGCGGTGAGACGGCGGAAGCGTTCGAGGAGATGTCGGAGCTGATACCGGGCGGCGTGAACATCGAGGGCGAGGCGGAGCGAAGCGAGCTGCTTTTCGAGATCAACGCTTTTTTGAAACGGCTGTCCGCGCGCGACAGGGATATTTTCATCTGCCGCTATTGGTATTGCGACAGTATAGGCGAGATATCGCGCGGGTTTTCGGTCTCCGAGAGCAATGTCTCGGTGATACTTAACAGGACGCGCAAAAAGCTGCGCGATCATTTAAAGAAAAGGGGTTACTGATCATGAAACAAGACTTCAATGATATTTTTACGGACATAGACGACAAGCTCATAGCACAGGCAAAGCCCGAGGCGCAGAAGCCCATGGAACTCAGAAGCGGGACGCGCCCCAAGATCGCTTTATGGAAGAAGCTCTCTGTCGCGGCGGCTTGTCTGACGGCGGCAGCGGTCGGCGGCGTGTTCGCGGTGAACGGTATACGCTCGGCGAACAGCTTACCTTCCACATCGATCCCGGAGCAGAGCGCGACGATCTCGTCCAATGATTCCGGGAGCGGCGCGGCAGACAGCACCGTTCCGCTGCTTACAACGATCACGCCCGAAAACGATGTGACATACAATGTCATAAGCTCCAAAAGTTTCAACGGCGTCAACGCCTATGTGGGCTTGAAGGAGGATACCTACGCCAGAGGTTCTTTGGTGCTTGGCATCGTCGCTATAGAAAACACCACCGACAAACCGATCGCCTTTGCCAAGAGCGACGATGTGAATGTGAATGTCAACGGACTGCGTAAAACCGGGTGGGGCGACGTTAACTACGATGAGCAAGGAAACCCGATAACCGTAGATACCATCAAGCCCGGCGAGACTTATTATCGGTATTTCAACTTCGATACCTGCAAGACCGAGCGCTTAAACGGCGATCTTGGCTCGGAGGATTACAAAACTAAGGATCTGGTAGAGGGCGGAACTTATTACGGCACTATGGAAATGTCGTTCCTGTCAGATCCCGAAGATTCGGAGAGTGAGGTCATCACCAACACTTTGGATTTCAGCATCGAGATAGAGAACTTCAATATGGCGGACTGCTTCACCGGTTATACAAAGTATCTCACAAAGGATGAATTTATCAATCGCTTCGGATCCGATACGTTCACCATACGCAACGACTTCCCCGGCGATGAGTTTGAGCTTGACTACCGCTCTGTTTATCTGCTGAACGACGACGGGACTAAGACACGTCTGTTCGGCGGCAAGTATATCAACCATGTCAATGTCTGCGACATCAACGACGACGGCTATGGCGACATCGTTGCCGATGTGTGCTGCTCGGATAACGGCGAGACCGCGTGGGACAGCCGCACTGTCGTATACGATCACGCGAACAAGAAATTCTACACCGTTTCGGGCTACGATAAATACGAATTGAGCTCCGGCGTTGACATCTCCGGCGCGGGTTACAGCGACATTCTCGGGATCTCTATGCATACCAAGGGCGATGTCTTTAAATGTATATTCTCGGATCGGCTGACCTTTGATATGCTCACACCTTGCGTCATCAACGCGAAGGGCGAGCCGGAGCTTGACGAAGCCAAGGCTTCCGAGCTTATACCGGAGGTATTGGAGAAGTTCTCCGCGATTCCCGAAAAGGAGCTGAACACCGCCGATTACCTCGAGATCGTTGGCACGGACAATTCTCACAATGATGACATCATTCATCTGGCGGGCATGGACTATACCGTACTCGGCACCGAGGAATATGACGGCATGAAGATGTATTTCGGAGCCGATCAGGACGGCGAGATAATAAATGCCGCCGCTGCCATTGAGAACACCTCCGACAAGCCTATAAAGCTGTATGTTCCCTACACCCGCGGTGATGACTCGAACCTCAACACTCTCGGCGCTCACTCCGAAGTCTCCGTAATGATAAGAAGCAAAAACGTGCTTGGGGACATGGATGAAGATTATTACGCGGTAAAGCACGAGGAATATCTGCTAGTGCTTCAGCCGGGCGAGACATACTATCAGCGTATGCGCTTCGCGACACCGGGAAAGTGCTATGAAGATGAAATGCCCGAGGATTATGATATGTCTATCCCCGCCGGCAATTATAACGGCACCGCGATGGCGGTCGTTGTAGACGACAACGGTGAACCCTCTTCCTGCGAACTTGAGTTTGACTTTATTGTATCCGAATAATCACGGCAAACGCTAAACCTTTCTCTTGCTATATAACTTTGGGGCGGCACGAAATTCGCGCCGCCCCGAAGCTTTCAAAAATTCCGAAAAACTATTGACAAATTCAAAATTATGGTGTATAATATGATCAGAGTTGAACACAATCTATGGAATACGCCTTCCGTCCGGCGTTCCCAAATTGACGGATCGAAGAAATGAAGTCCTCTCGCTTCGGCGGGAGGATTTTTGTATACCCGAGCGGCTGTCCCCCTTGCATTTTTGTCGGCAGTGTGCTATAATAGATACAAGGAACAATATAGAGGGGGTGAAATTATGGGACAAACAGACATACAGTTCAGAGCACAGCTTATTGACGAATACGCAAGACTTAAAAAGGCAAAGGAAATGGCGGTCAAGGAGAATGCGGTCGAGACTGTAAAAATTCTTGAAGAAGAGATGAACTACCTTAAGATCAAGCTCCAGCCTACCGAACTTCCCGACTGAGATCAAAAGTCTATAAAGCCCGCGGGGCGGCACGAATCACGTGCCGCCCCGCAATTTTATCCCTTAAGACCTCTTGACTGTCTGTCCATATCCTCGACTACTATATCGTAGATCTCCCCAA
>CAYPWI010000213.1:0-4645 GCA_964414395.1 uncultured Ruminococcus sp. | reverse complement strand
TTTGACATTTATAAGGGCGAGACATTTTCGCTCGTCGGAGAATCGGGATCGGGAAAAACCACGATCGGGCGCGCCGTTATTCGCGTAAATCCGCTTTCGGCGGGTGAAATACAGTATAAGGGAGTAAAGATCTCGGGCAAGATCCCGCACTCTCTTGACAGGGAAGTTATCCGCAATATCCAGATGGTCTTTCAGGATCCCGCCGCTTCTTTGAACGAGCGCGCGACGGTCGATTACATCATATCCGAGGGTCTGTATAATTTCCACCTTTACAAGGATAAGGAAGACAGGCTCAGAAAGGTTGAGAAGATCATCAATGAGGTCGGTCTCCTGCCCGAGCATCTGACACGTTATCCGCATGAGTTTTCGGGCGGTCAGCGCCAAAGAATAGGTCTGGCGCGAGCGATGGTCATGGAGCCGGAGCTGGTCGTTGCCGACGAGCCCATTTCCGCGCTGGATGTTTCTATCCGCGCGCAGGTGTTGAATTTGATGAAGAAGTTCCAGGAGGAAAAGCAGATCACATACCTCTTCATCGCGCACGATCTTTCGATAGTACGCTTCATTTCCGACAGAATAGGCGTTATCTATAAGGGAAATATCGTCGAGGTCGCCGAAGCGGAGGAGCTGTTCAACTTCCCGCTTCACCCGTACACTCACTCGCTGATCTCGGCTATCCCCATACCCGACCCCAAGCTTGAGAAAAACAAGGTGCTTTTCACCTATGATCCGTCTATCCACGATTATTCGGAGGATAAACCCGACTTTGTGAATATAGGTCACGATCACTATGTTTACGGCAATAAAAAGGAGATCGAGGAGTATAGGAAGCTCCGTGAGACGAATGTTCCCGTAAAGGCGATCACCATCGATTATTCGGACACGCCGGAGGAGCCCGACAAGAAGGACATTTACCAAGAAGCCGAGGAAAAGATACTCTCTCACCCCACGGGCGACGTAGGAAGCTTCTGGCTTGCCGTTCTCGCGTTCTTTCTGCCTATTTTGGGACTTCCCGCGGCGTTTATCCTGAAAAGCAAAAATTATATCCGCAATTACAAAATGCTCAGGAAGGGCGCGGTCGCGGGATTTATTACTATCGGCGTGATAATTCTGATATTCCTGCTGCTGTTGCTGTTCGCGGTGATCTGATTTGGGTAGAAGAACTGCAAAAGACCGCACCGCGGACGCGCCGAAGCCCGTCCAGAAGATCGAGCTTACCGAGAAAAACAAGAGACTAAGAATAATCGCGTGCGTGCTTTTTCTCGTTATCGGCGTTAGCTGCCTTATATACGCGTTTGTGAACTTCCTCGCGCCCGAGAGCGGCTGGAACAGGATAAGCTCCAATGTCATCGGCAGCAGCGAGATAGTGTTTCAGTACAACTTCGGCAGCGGCGGAGCGGGTTCGGCGGCTGAAAAAAGAACGATCTCTTCTCTGTATGACAACGCATTGGCGAAGACCTACCGTCTTTTCAATGAGAACGAGGGCTTTGATGACGTTGTAAACATTTACGAAATAAACCGTTCGCCGAATATAACCCTTGAGGTGGACAGTCTGCTGTATGAAGCGTTCTCGGCGTTTTCGGGGACAAGGAATTTATATTTGCAGCCGATATATTCGCGTTACAGCAATGTTTTCTATTGCAGTGACGATTTTGAGCTTGCGGATTTCGACCCGCAGCTGAACCCCGATATCAAAAGCGAATTTGAAAAAACCGCCGCGTTCGCGCTTGATGAGAGCTCGGTGGAGCTTCGGCTTCTCGGAGATAATAAGGTGTGTTTGTATGTTTCGGAGGAGTATCTGAAATACGCCGCCGATGAGGGGCTGACGGATCTTATCGGGCTGTCGTATTTTAAAAACGCGTTCGTTGTCGACCATATCGCCGAGGTCATGAAGTCAAAGGGATATACGAAATGCACGATCTCGAGCTT
Source organism: uncultured Ruminococcus sp. (assembly GCA_964414395.1). Lineage (GTDB taxonomy): Bacteria > Bacillota > Clostridia > Oscillospirales > Ruminococcaceae > CAG-115. The sequence goes on along the minus strand of CAYPWI010000213.1, from coordinate 2,719 downwards.
CGACGGTTTTACAAGAAACCTCGACAGCGAGGAATATTCGTTCAATATCTTCGACAGAGCGGGAAACACCGTTTATCCCGCGGCTATGATGAATTACAGCGGGCGGATGTCGATAGTTTTTATGCGCAACTACCCTCTGAATTCTTTGGATGAGGTCAGGTTTTACGAGCTTAAAAACGGCGAGATACGCACGCCGTATATCGATTTTAACGGTATACCGAGATCGTCCGTGAATAATCTGGTCTGCTTTTCGAGCGGGAGCTCCTGCGCCGAAATAGCGGTCAAAGCAGCCGAGATCTTTGCTGCGGACATTTTCGACAAGGATAAGATTGAAACGCTGGCGGAAAACGGGATATACTCGGTCTATTGCGAAAATTTCAAGGTAGTGTGCAACTCGGACAGTGTGACGTTCGGTCAATTTTACAGCGAAGATGACGCTGAATATACGAATTAAAATAGGGGGCTGTGAAAAACAGCCTTCTTTTTTGTCCGCTTTACGGTCAATGAATGTGATCCTGTTTTCCGTTACAGCACGCACGATCGGGGCGGGGGCGATCTGTGTTGACTTTTAAGACGAAATATGCTATAATTACGATATGATAGCTTGTCGGAAGGTCGTTACGGCTGACATAAAAAAAGACGCTGTAGATCGCATAAACGGCGGCAAAATCCTATGCTGTTACTTTGTTCGAAGAAAGGTGCAAAATTATGAAGCGTTGTTTTTAAACTTTATTCGGGTCGGGGCAATGTTCCCGAAAAGTATGCGGGAAATTCGCGGATAGTTTTGTTAAAGGAGATCTCGATGTCAGATCAGTTGTCGTTAGGTAAGCTTATCAATGGAGCGCCGATCATGGAAGCGATCATTTTCATAACATATATCCTGGTTTGCTCGGCGTTGTTTAAAAGCAGGTTTTCGCGTTTGAAGACCGTGCTTGTCATTGCCGCGGCGGGAGCCGCTATCATAGGTGTGAATATCGGCGTTATGCTGTCGGGTCCGGAAAACCTCGAGCTGGTGCTTACGCTTTCTCCGCTGACGGCTTTTCTTCCGTTTTCGGTGCTGCTTTATTTTTTGTCGGACGGCGGCTTATTCGAGACTACGGCGGTTTGCGCCGTCGGAACGCTTGAAGTGCTGATCCTGAGATCGTTGCGGAAGATACTTATGACCGCGGGACATGATTTTCGCATCATTATGATCCATGCCGCTGTTTTGCTTGCGGCGGCTGTGTTGGTGTTCGTTACGTTCAGATATATCGTGAAGCCCTTCCGCGTATGCGCTGCCGAAAACGGTCTGAGCCGACGGAGCCGTCTGCTGCTTTTGGTGACGACCGCCTTGGTTTTTCTGATGGTTTTCTATTTCCTGAACAGCGTGACAAATGTGACCGTTTTGTTTTTGACGCTGTTCATAGCCGTTTCGGTCTTTCTCATCATTGCGAGGCTGCTCGGAACGACCGCGGAGGTCATTCGTATGAAGCGCTCGGAGAAGGAGATGTCCGATCATATAAATGCCCAGCGGCGCAGCTATGACAAGCTTGCCCGCAAAATGGAGGCGGGGCGCGAGTACCGTCACGATATGCGGCATCATCTCAGGATCATAGAGGGGCTTGCTAGGCAGGGCGAATGTGATAAGATCATCGAATACACGGGCAAAATGAACGGCTCGCTAGAGGAGCTTGAAAACATCGATCACTGTAAGGATCCCGAGATAAACGCGGTGCTTTCCGAATATATATCGCGCGCGGAAAATTCGGGGTGCAGGGTCACTGAAAGCATCGTTCTCCCCGAAAAGCTGCCGTTCGCCGAGGAAGATGTGTGCATCGTGCTGGCGAACGCGGTCGAAAACGCGATCAACGCCTGTGACAAGCTCCCGCGGGAGGATAGGTATATCAACATCTCCGCGGAGTGCGTCGACGATCGCAGGCTGTTCGTTTCGGTGAAAAATCCCTGTGCCGACGCGCCCGAGTTCGATGAAAACGGGCTTCCGACAGTTGACGGGCGTTCGGAGGAACACGGCATCGGGCTGCGTTCCGTAAACCGCGTCGCCGAAAAGTACAACGGCTTTGTGCGTTGCAAGCTCGAGAAGGGCGAGTTCGTGTTCCACGCGGCTCTGTTCCGCGAGGAGAGCGTTCCCGAGGAAAAGCTCAAAGTATCCGTGAGCGGCTCCAAGCGTGCTGTTACCTCGCTTATGGGTCTCGGTCTGGGAGTGCTTCTGATGCTGAACATATCGCCCGCGGCGGCGGAGGCTGCTTCTTCGCTGCTTTCCGTGAGGATCCGCACGATAAGAGATCTCACCCTCGGCTGGGGCGACAACTCGATTTCTATAGAGAGCCCCGAGTTCGAGGGAAGCGGGGCGGACGAGCTGAACAGCGCGGCGAAAAGCTGCATCGATGAAGCGAAGGAAAAGTTTTGGTGGTACTTCAACCGCAGGTACAACGGCTGCGTGGCGGAGGATTTGAGCTATACAGTAATACGCGACGACGAGGAATATTTTACGGTGCAGTTCAATGTCACCGTAAACGCGGGCGATTCGCTGAATTACGGGCGTTGGATCGTCTTTGACAAGAGCGCGGGAAAGGTGCTTGAGCTCGCCAATCTGTTCAAGGAAGGCAGCGATTATATCGGAGCGATCAGCGCGGAGATCCGTGAGCAGATGATATATAAAAACGAGCACGAGGACAAGGATTTTTTCGTTGACGGCGACGACGCGTTTACCGAGATAAGC
>CAYPWI010000212.1:0-4668 GCA_964414395.1 uncultured Ruminococcus sp. | reverse complement strand
AGTCTTGACAAGATCTCGGGCATCCCCCGAGAACAGCAGGCGTTCTATCTTGTTTCCGTTATCGAGAATACCTCCCTCAATATCCTGAAAAAGAAAAACCGCCGCCCGACAGAGGATATCGAGGAATTTTATGAGATCTCTTCGGAATACTCGGTCGAGGAAAGCACGGGCGAGAAGCTGCTTCTGGACGATGTAAGATCTGCGCTGATGGAGCTTTCGGAACGCGATTACGGCATTATGTACCTTCTGTATTTCGAGCAGCTGTCTCCCGCCGAGATCGCCGAAAAGCTGGATATCCCGCAGAAGAATATTTACAAATATATCGACAGAGCCAAGAAACGGCTGGCGAAAATATTGAAGGAAAGGGGCGTTGATCAATGAGATTTGAGGAAATTCTGAAACAGGCACTCGGCGACACCATAGACGAACGCATGGAGCAGATGCTGAGACCCACGCCAAAGCCGAAATTCTCCCTCGCCTACAGGCTGTGGGAACGCAAAACGCTGCGCGATCTTCGCCGAGACCGCTTTAATAAACGCTGGACTTTGAAACGGGCAAAATACGTCGTGGCGGCGATGATAGCCCTGTGTTCGCTGCTGATAGGCGGAGCCGCATACGCCGCCATTGCGGGGTTCGGAAGATACGGCTTTGAGGACGCGGTAAGATATTCACAGCTGCTTATCGAAAATCACCCCTCCGACAAGACCTCTTTCGAGGAATACTACGGGCTTCCTGAGGAAAACGGCTGGGAGATCACGGGCAGAGGAAAAATGACCAATAAGAGGATAATCTCATACAAGTGCGGCGGACGCTTCGCGTCATTTGAGCAATGCCTGATAAACAACGATGTAAAGACATTGGTAGACACCGAAAACGCCGCGTTGGAGCCGATGTCTCTATACGAGGAAAACGATGGATTTTTCATTGAGTACCGCTCTCACAACTGTGCTTTGTGGTGGATCTATGACGGGTACCTTTTCAACATATCGGGCAATTTAAACAAAAACGAGCTTCTTGACCTGGCACATTCCACAAAAATAATCGAACAGTAAATAAATTATAAAAAAGCTGTCCAATTTTGTCTCTCCGAAATGTTTTCATTATAGAAACGTGATTTTTATCGGAGGAACGAAATGAGACAGCTTTTTTTCGCGATCATATTCATACTTGCCGCCGCGATGACCATATCGGGGTGTTCTTCCGTGAACAGGAACGAGCCGAACACCTCCGATGTTCCTCCCCGGCGCGATCTTTTTGAATATGAAAAAGAAAACCTTAAAGTAAAGTTTGATACGCCCGTCACTCCCGAGAACATACCCACGCGCGTGAGGATCAAAGAAAAACACTTCGACGAGGATATGGTGAAAGCGCTGTTTCTCGGCGGAAATACCATCGACGCATCACAAAGCGGCGGCACATATTATATCACCGAGAACGGAACTTCCCTGGATTTTAACGATAACATGAGCGGGTTCCGTTTTTATGACGGCACCTCCTGCCGTGACGGCATCGATTCGGGCACAGCGGAAAACGCGCCGCTGAACTTCCGTCTTTATCTGAGATACGGCAGAGAACAATACCGCGATATTTACGGCATCGGCGAGGCTCTGAAAGATCTTTCAAGCCAAAACGCTATAGACAAAGCCCTGGAGCTTTGTTCGGCGCTCGGGATAAAGGATCTCGGAGAACCCGAGATCTATGCCTTTGACAAGGCGGTCTATGATAAGCTGAAAGAAACGGATTCTTCATGGATAAATAAAGCCGTTCCTTTTACGGCGGAATACGAGGCGTATATCCTGCGCTTTCCGCAGGTGTTCGGCGGCATATCGCTCGCTGATATCGCCCATGTTACTGTAAGCGGTGACGACGATAATAACGCCGATGAACACATAGGATCCTCCGAAGTGGTCGTGGGAGTTTCCAAAAACGGCATTTTCCATTTCGGCGCGGAAGAGATATATGAGCCCGAATATGAGGCGTTAAGTTCCGAACCGATCAAATTCAGCTTCGATCACGCGCTTATGGAATTCAAAAATTATATCGAAAGAATATATTTTACAAGCGAGACCCGCTACACCTCCGCCGATATCATCTACTTCCCCATTAAGCGAACAGAAGCGGGATATGTGGAATTCGCGGCGGCGTGGCGTTTCCGCGGAAGCGCCAAGAATTTCGCTTCATCCGATGCGCGGAGCAACTGCGATACGGTCTTCCTCACGGAAAACGGCGAGAGAAAAGACTATACGAACACCGTTTTATAGGAGGAAAAATGAAAAAGATCATCACTGCCGCGGCGCTTATACTGTCTATGACGCTTACGCTGACGCTGTCGGGCTGCTTCCCGACGGGCGAAAAGGATCCGAATGTATCCGATACTCTTTCCGAAAACGGTTCTTTTGAATACGAGAAAGAAAACCTGAAAGTAAAGTTCGACCGCCCCGAGGTCCCGGAAAATATTCCCTCGCGTGTAAGAGTCAAGCAGAAATACTTTGACTTCGACGCCGCGTATAAGCTGTTTCTTGACGGCAAGACTCTCGACCCGTCACGAACCGGCGAGATATTCTACTGGACGACAGACGGAACTTTTATGGAATACAGCGAGGAGCTGAACAGTCTTCGCTATTATGAAGGCTCCACCTGCTACAACGGTCTGGGTACCTCGGAGAACGCGCCGGTGAATTTCTGCATTTATCTGGATAAAAGCCATGAACAATACCGAAACACATACGGCATCGGCAGAGAGCTTGAGGGCTTTTCGAGCCAAGACGCCATAAAACAAGCTCTGGAGCTTTGCTCGGCGCTCGGGGTGAACGATCTCGGAGAACCCGAAGTCTTTGCCTTCGACAGCGCCGTATATGAAAAACTGAGCGAGGAACAGAGATCTTGGATAAACAAAGACGTTCCGTTTACGAAAGACTACGAAGCGTATGTATTGCGCTTTCCCCAGGTGATATGCGGCACGGCGCTTGCGGATCTTAATGATGTGACGATAAGCGCTCCATCCGAAAAATACGGCGAGGGCGCGGTATATCACACCGATGTGACGGTGGGCGTTTCCAAAAACGGGATCTTTCATTTTAAGGTGGAATCGGCGTTTGAGGCGGAATATGAGGTGATCGGCACAGAGCCCATCAAATACGGTTTCGATCACGCGCTGAACGAATTCCAAAAATATCTGGAGAGAGCATATTTCAAAGACTATACCGACTATAATACCGCGAAAATAATCTATTTCCCCGTCACGCGCGATGAAAAAGGGTATGTGGAATTCACCCCCGCGTGGCTTTTCCGCGGAAACGTCAAAGCTAAAAATTCACAATTCCGCGTGGACAACTGCGACACGGTCTTTCTTACGGACAGCGGCACAAGAAAAGATTATATAACGACTTCATGATATGTCGGCGTGCCGACAGGTATTTTCGGGAGGTTCGGAATGATAAGAACACACCTATACAGATCGCTTCGTTCTCCGGCTTTTTACATTGCTATTCTCGTAACGCTCGGCTTTTCGTCCGTAAACATTTTCAAAGACGATTACACCTGCGTCGTTGATTGTCTCAACGGCATGATACGGCTTGTAAAAAATCGGATAGTATACGCGATCGCGGCGGCGCTGCCTTTCGCGGCGAACTTCGCCGACGAGTGGAATTCCAAAGCCATAGTAAACTGCGTAACGCGCAAAAACGTCATATCCTATGCCCGATCAAATGTCGCGGCGTGCTACATCTCCGCGTTTTTTCCGGTCTTTATCGGATTGACGATCTTTACTATCATAAGATCCACACAAGAGGATCCGTTGTTCGGAGACGCCCCGGTCGTGACGGCTCACGAGATCGTCGCCGAAAACGGCTTCCCATTTCTCGCGCTTATGATGATAGTATTCGTGTTCGCGTCGAGCTGCGCGGCGTGCGCGGTGGTGGGGCTCACCGTTTCGGCGTTTTTACCGAACAAATATGTCGCGGTCTGTTCGCCATTCGTGTTCTGCTACATAGTCATCAGGGTCTGCAAGTTCCTGCCCGATCGGATATCCTTTGACGCACTGGCTTATTCCTCGTTGGAAGGCAGCCCCGTTCCCGTTTTCCTTTGGGAGAACTTTTTCTTCATAGCGTTTTCGGCGGTGTGCGGCGTGATCTTCACATTCAAGGTGAAAAGGAGAGTGGAAAATGAGCTTTCTTAAAACGGTTTTCAGGATCTCCTTACAGAACCTCCGCAAATGGCGCACCGACTACAGAATATGGACGATAGCCGCGGCATTGATCGTCGTGACACTGATATATACCGACGATCTGCACAATATAGCTGAGGCAGTGGGACTTGAAATGAGCGTCTGGATATTCCCGTTTTTATATACCAATTACTACTACAAGCTGATCTTTACTTTCGCGCTTGCGCTGATATTGTGCAACGCGCCGTTTATCGATAAGAACCAGCTGTTTGTGATGATGCGGTCGTCGCGGACGGGGTGGCTCTGCGGACAGATACTGTACATAATCTTAGCGAGCGCGATATACTATCTTTTTATTTTCGCGATAACCGTTCTTTCGACGGTCTTTTACGGCGATATCTCTTCCGATTGGGGCAGCGTCATCACGGCTATGGCTTACGATCCCTTGATAAAGCCCACCGAAATGACCAATGTCTATATCACATTCTCAAAGATCGTGGTAG
>CAYPWI010000211.1:0-4693 GCA_964414395.1 uncultured Ruminococcus sp. | reverse complement strand
ACTAAAAATCCGCCGGTGGGAGACATAAAACCATTAAAAGGGTTTAAAGATGAACGCATGCGGCTTCGTGTCGGTAAATACAGAGTGATATACAAATATATCAATGACGAAACAGTGTATATTTTTGTTATTGATATTGGCACTCGCGGTGATATTTATAATTGAAAGGGGAGTTTTCAAATGTCTGAAAAAACTAAAGAGATTATACAGCTTATGGATATCTTGCCGGAAAAAGAGCAAGAACTGATCGGTGAAATGGTGAAGCGCGTAGTTTTAGCATGGGATCCCGATTTTACAAAGGTCACCCCCGCAGAAGCAGAACGGATAAAGCTTGCGGAGGATGAGTTTCAGAGAGGCGAGACCTTTTCCGAAAGTGACATAAATTGGGAATAAGTTCTGAAAGGATATTAAAATGAATATAGCGGTAGTTGGTCTTGGTCTTATCGGCGGCTCTATCTGCAAGGCGCTGAAAGCCAATACTTTTCATCATATCATGGGCATCGATACCGACCCCGAAACGGTAAAGAAGGCGCTCGCTCAGGGGGCTATTGACGAGGAGATCACCGTTGACAAGCTCTGCGAGGCTAATCTGACGATAGTAGCGCTCTATCCGCTGGCTATCGTGGATTTCGTAAAGCAAAACGCCGACAAGTTCCGCAAGGGGTCTATAGTCATGGATATCTGTGGCATAAAGGGATATATCGTGCGCAACTGCACGCCTGTCCTCGAGGAACGCGGAGTAATTTTCATCGGCACTCACCCCATGGCGGGTACGGAACACTCGGGCTTTGATTACGCGACCGCGGATCTGTTCACCAAGGCGAGCTTTATCATCACGCCGTCGGAGAACACCCCGCAGATCGCTATAGATCTTGTTTCCACGCTTGGCGCGTGTATGAACTTCGGACAAGTGGTGATCGCTACTCCCGAACAGCACGACAGAAACATCGCGTACACCTCTCAGCTGGCGCACGTGGTGTCAAATGCCTATGTCAAAAGCCCGTCGCTGTTCAAGGCGGACGGCTTCTCGGCTGGCAGCTTCCTCGATCTTACAAGAGTAGCCTATCTTAATGAAGAGATGTGGTCGGGGCTGTTTATGTGCAACAAGGAAGCGCTGTTGTTCGAGGTCAACAATATCATTCACTCGCTGACCGAATACCGCGACGCTATGGAGAATGATGATATCGATACCTTGCGCGAGCTCCTAAAGGTAGGACGCGAGCGCAAGGAAAAGAGCATGGAGTTTTACGGACAGGAGCATCGCAAATAATGTCTGACAAGCAAAAGCCGAAAATAAGCTACATCGTATCATTATGCGGCATTATGTGCGGTTTGGCGGTGGCGCTTATGTTCGTGCTTGGAATGATACCGATGTTTGAATACATCAGCCCTGCCATAGCGGGGATCCTTATCTGGGTCGTCCGTGACAGGCTGGGAGTGAAATACGGGCTTGTAAGCTATCTGTCTGTCGGGATATTGTGCCTGCTTATCACGCCGAATTACGAGGCATCTATGATGTATCTGTTCCTTTTGGGATATTATCCCATAATCAGGGAATATTTACAGAAGATACGTCTGAAAATACTTCGCATCATCACAAAGCTGGCAATTTACGCGGCGGGCGCTATGAGCGCGTATCTGATACTGATCTACGCGTTCGGGCTGGCGGAGCTGCTTGATGAAATGGGCGAGTTCGGGAAATACGGGTCGCTGGTGCTGCTCGGAATGGGAGCGGTGGCGTTCATTATGTATGATGTATTCCTCGGATTGTTTGACCCGTTCTATCAAAAGCTGCTAAAGCCGAAGATCAAAAAAAGAATGAAATTTTAAAGGAGAGTATTTATGGAAAGAATTCCTCAGCGTTCGGAGGTTTCCGAAGAGAACAAGTGGAAGATAAACGATATTTACGCGTCTGACGAGGATTGGGAAAAGGATCTCGTCAGGGCAGGGGAGTTCGCGGATAAAATACGCGGGTATAAGGGACAGCTTTGCGCGTCAGCCGAAAAGCTGCTGGAATACTTCAAGCTTGACGACGAGATGACTTTGCTGCTTAATGATTTAATAAATTACGCTCAGCGCAAGGTCGACGAGGATACCCGCGTCGCGAAGTATCAGGATATGTGCTGCAGGACCGAAATGCTGTGTGTGCGCATAGCGGACAGTTCGGCGTATGCCGTGCCCGAGATCTTATCGATATCCGATGAGACGATGGAGAGCTTTTATAAGGAAGTTCCCGCGCTTGAGCTTTACCGCCGCGCTCTGGAGCGTATCAGACACCGCCGCGAGCATATTCTTTCCGAGAACGAGGAACGTCTGATCGCTCTGACGGGTGAGATGATGGGTACTCCCGACACTATATTCTCGATGTTCAACGACGCGGATCTGAAATTCCCCGACGCGGTCGATAAGGACGGGAATTCTCACCAGGTGACACATGAGAGCTATATCCCGCTTGTTCAGAGCGAGGACAGAGTTCTCAGGAAGTCGGCGTTTGAGTCGATCTATCACACCTACGAGGGTTTCAAGAACACCACAGCCGCGACGCTTGCCGCACAGGTGAAGACGCTCGTGTTCCGCGCGCGTGCCAGAAAGTACAACAGCACTCTGGATGCGGCTCTTGACGAAACAGAGGTCGATACATCGGTATACCGCAGCCTTATCGAGGCGGTACACGAAAGTATGCCGCTTATGCACAGATATGTAAAGCTCCGCAAGAAAATTCTCGGCGTTGACGAGCTTCACGCATATGATCTGTATGTTCCGATAATCGCGGGCGTTGAGGATAACGTTCCGTTTGAGCAGGCAAAACGCGAGGTCTATGAGTCTCTTGCTCCCATGGGTGAGGAATACCGCGCGATCTACAAAGAAGGCATCGAGAACGGCTGGATAGACGTATACGAAAATGAGGGCAAGCGCAGCGGCGCGTATTCGGCGGAGGCAAAAATTCACCCGTTCGTGCTGCTGAACTATAAGAACACTCTCAACTGGGAGTTTACGCTTGCCCACGAGATGGGGCACGCTATCCACACTTACTTGTCCAATAAAAACCAGCCGACGGTCTACTCCGATTATGTCATTTTCGTTGCCGAGGTCGCTTCTACCTGCAACGAGAGTCTTCTTATGCAGTATCTGCTTAAGAACACCAACGATAAAAAGCGCAGAGCTTTCCTTATCAACTATTTTCTTGAACAGTTCAGGACTACGCTGTTCCGTCAGACGATGTTCGCAGAATTCGAGCTTATGATAAATGAGAAGATCGAACGCGGCGAGAGCCTTACCGCCGATAATCTCTGTGAGATGTATCACAAGCTTAACGTGGATTACTACGGCGAGGATCTGATCGTTGATAAAGAGCTTGATATGGAATGGGCGCGCATCCCGCACTTCTATTACGACTATTATGTTTATCAGTATGCTACGGGATTTTCCGCCGCTATCGCGCTGTCGCAAAGAATTCTGAACGAGGGCGAGAGCGCCGTTAAGGATTACATCGGATTTTTGAGCGGCGGCTGTTCTAAAGACCCTATCTCGCTGCTTAAGGGCGCGGGAGTGGATATGACCGGTAAGAAGGCTGTCGAGGACGCTATGAAGTTGTTTTCGTCGCTGCTCGATGAGATGGAAGAGGTGCTGAATTGAGTATTCCGAAAACCACCAACACTCAAGGAATACCCGGAATGGATCCCGCTGTGGAGAAGTTTGCCAAAATGTATTGCCGCAAGGTTTCACACCCGATGGCGATCGTAAACGATCAGCTGAGATGCGTCTATACATCTCACCCAAAGCTTCTTCCTGTCGGAACGCTGATCTCGCTCTTCCTGAAGGATCCGGTTGATACGCCTCTGGTCAAGGAAAGGGATGTTCTCTTTCTCCGAAACGATGTTTCCTACTGCGCAAGATTTACTCCCATTGATAAAAAGTATTGTTTTTGTGAGCTGCTTGACTATTCCGATATTCTGGCAATGGCGTCTTCCACCGATCTTTATCCAAAGGTGGAAGAGCGGCTGTGCTTATTTGAGGAATGTACTTCCAATATGAGAGACTATCTTCAAAAGCTGTCGGAAGAGCCGGCTGCCAATTCAAGGCAGAAAAAAGTTTACATGAATGATATCAAAATAGAATCCCAAAGATTGGATTCGTTTCTGCGCTGTGTTTCCGATTATACATTTCTGTCGTTATCAAACAAAGAAAGCCGCGAAATTTTAGATCTTTTCGCAATGATGGATTGGCTGGTCAATAAAACAAACGACGAGCTTATCCCTTATGAAAAAGATATAAAATTCCTCGCCGAACGTGACAGTTATTTCATCTTTGCGGAGAAAAGATATGCGGTCATCGCTATGCTGAACGCGGTACAAAACGCTCTGCTCTACTCACCGATAGAGGATGAGCCTGTGTTATCTCTTACAAAGATCACCGAAAACGAGCAGAGTTACATAGTGATCCAGATCATAAACGGCATCGATTCCTATACAGTGAAAGACTCCGATGAGGGTGCCGATTTCGCGCACAGACGCTGTGGTCTGGGTATACCCGCTATACGGATGTTCACACAGAAGGCAGGCGGGAAATTTACTTTCGAGACAAGCGGTTCAAAGGCTGTTCTCAGGATCCTGATACCCGAATATATTCCCGAGGATGACGACGATCTTACAATGGAAGCGGGTGGATTCGGTCTGTACAGCATTGATGAAAA
>CAYPWI010000210.1:0-4716 GCA_964414395.1 uncultured Ruminococcus sp. | reverse complement strand
TCTTCCGAAACCATTGATTGCAACTTTAACTGCCATTGGAATCATCCTCCTGAAAATATTAGATTTGCGATAAAATATCGCGTGATATTTTCTATCACCTAATATTATACTAAATTTTTTGAACTTTATCAAGTCATTTTACCGAGTTTTAGCAAATTATTGCGTAAATTTTAACAAGTTGAAATTGTGCACTTTTCACAAATTTCGTCTCAGCTATGCCACTTTATATATGGGTTAATGCTTTTTGATAATACCATATTTTGTTCAAAACCGTGTTTTTGCGATTTTTTCAGAAATTTCTTCCCGCGAACCACAGCTTATCGGGAGCTTCGATCGAGAATTCCCTGCCGTTTAGATATTCAAGCGCCCCCGCGTCGGTCGTGAATTTAAACATCAGCTTATACGAGCAAAGCGCCTGCGTTTTCGCGTGATAACGCTTGTTTACCGCGTTGTCGCCGTATTTCCCGTCGCCCAGCAGCGGGTGCCCGATGTGAGAAAAATGCGCCCTTATCTGATGAGTGCGCCCCGTCAGCAGATCGACCTCCACAAGCGAGGTCTCTTCACCTATATCCAGAACGCGGTACTTCGTCTTTATCGTCAGAAAACCGTCCTGTCGCTTATCCGAGATGATCACGCGGTTCTCGTCGGGCAGCTTCTTCAAATACGCGGTAAGCGTCGCGGCTCTCGGCTCGGGAGTACCCAGCACTCGGCAGAGATACAGCTTCCGTATCTCCCTGTCACGCACCTTTTGATTGAGGACGCGCAGCGCCTCGGCGTTCTTCGCCGCGATAACGATACCGCTCGTGTTTCGGTCTATGCGGTTGACGAGCGCGGGAACAAAGCTGTTTTCCTGTTCCGGGATATACTCCCCTTTCCCGTGCAGATAGCTCAGGACGCGGTTTATCAGCGTATCGGCGGTGTTGTCGTTATCCTCGTGGACTACCAGCCCCGCGGGCTTATCGATAAGCAGGATATTCTCGTCCTCGAAGATCACGTTTATTTCCGCGGAAATATCGTCTATATCGAACTTGCGCTTCGCGGGCTCTTTCGCCAGCAGCTCATCGCTCAGATAAAATCGGAAAACATCGCCTTCTTTAAGGATAACGTTAGGTTCGGTCCTCGCGCCGTTGAGTTTTATACGCTTCTTCCTCATAAGCTTGCAGACCAGCGCGGTTTTCAGATTGGGGTACGCCTTTGAGAGAAAGCGGTCGGCGCGCTGCCCCGCGTCATTTTTCTGTATGGTGATCTCGGTCATACGCCCTCGCTTTCGTTTTGTTGAACATTTTCCCTATTCTTCGGACAAAGCTTTCTGATATAGACGGTATACATCGTCAGAGAGATGACCGCGGCGATAGTCCAGCCAACAGGCCATGAAAGCCAAATTCCCGTAGCGCCGAGTGACGGCTTCAAGATAAACGCGAACGCCACACGAAGTATCAGATCGCTGAACGTGGTTATCATAAACGCCGCGACCTTGCGCCCTCCGCGAAGGATAGCGTCCGCCGAGAGTTTCAGCGCCACCATCAGATAAAACGGCGCTACCACTTGCAGAAAGTGAACGCCCGCCTCGGCGGCGGCAGCGGTGTTCTCCTTGGTCTTATCCATAAACAGGTAGATCAGATTACCCGCGAATATCACATAGCAGAGCGAGAACATCACCGCTATGCCCACCGCGAGGAGCGTTCCCACTTTAAAGCCCTTCTTCACCCTCGGGTACTCCCCCGCGCCGATATTCTGAGCGGTGAAGCTGGATACCGAGTTCCCGACCGTCGAGAAGCAAGTAACTGCGAAGGTGTTCAGCTTGATAGCGGAGGCGTAGCCCGCCACAACGTCCGTACCGCAGCTGTTTACAAGGCTCTGAATGAACAGCTGTCCTACCGATACGAAGCTCTGTTGGAAAATGCTGGGTACGGAAAGCGTTGCTATCTTCCCGAGCGTTCTCCATTTGAAATAGCTGAACTTTTCGCTCTTGATATACGCTATTCTGTGCAGCAGCACGATAAACGCCAGCACTGAGCATATCCCCTGACAGAGGAACGTCGCCCACGCCGTACCCGCGACTCCCCACTTGAACACCGCCACGAACAGCAGATCAAACACGATGTTCCCCAATGAAGACGCGATGAGGAAGTACAGCGGCGTTCTCGAATCGCCCAGCGCCGTAAAAATGCCGTTACAGATATTATATATAAATAGGAACAGCAGCCCGAACACGTAGATATTGAGATAGGTCTGCGAGTCCGCCATAATGGAGCCGTCGGTCCCCAGCAGGCGCAGAAACAAACCGCTCGTAAAGTACCCGACCGCGGTCAGTATCACCGCCAGCACGGAAGTGGAGATAAGCGAGGTGAACACCGCCGTCTTCATCTGCTTATAGTCCTTCGCCCCGAAAAGCGTAGATATTATGACGGAACAGCCGACATTCATTCCCGTGCCAATGGACAAAAAGATCATCGTTATGGGGTAGGAAGCGCCTATAGCCGCCAGCGCGTCGTTGCCTATGCACTGCCCCGCAATGATACTATCGGAAATGTTGTACATCTGCTGGAAGATAACGCTTATCAGCAGCGGCACGGAAAATTTCAGCAAAATGGGCGTGACCGCGCCCTTAGTCATATCCTTGACCATAGATATATTGCCCCCCGGATCAAGCCCGTAAAAATCGGCAATTTCCCGATCACTCGTTAAATTGCCGAAATTTGTTATTTCTTAAGTTTAGCCTCCGCCTTCAATCTGAGGTCGCGCTCCAGAATGGTCTTTCTGATGCGGATATTCTTAGGCGTTACCTCTACGAGCTCATCGTCCTGAATGAACTCGAGGCTCTCCTCAAGGCTCATCTGCTTGTACGGGATAAGCTTCAAAGCGTCGTCAGAGCCCGAAGCGCGGGTATTGGTGAGGTGCTTCTTCTTGCAGACGTTGACGACGATATCCCCAGCCTTGGGGGAAACGCCGACGACCATTCCCTCATAGACCTCGGTGCCTGCGTCAATGAAAAGCGTGCCTCTTTCCTGCGCGTTGAACAGTCCGTAGGTGACGGCAGTTCCCGTCTCCCACGCGACAAGGCTGCCCTCTGTTCTTCTCGGGATATCCCCGAAATAGGGCTTGTAGCTGTCAAATATGGTGTTCATAACGCCCTCGCCCTTTGTATCGGTGAGGAACTCGCTTCTATAGCCGAACAGTCCGCGCGACGGAATGAGATATTCAAGTCTGGTGCGGTTCCCGACGGGGTGCATGGAGACCATCTCACCCTTGCGCTGACCCAGCTTCTGCATAACAGCGCCAACTCCCGACTCGGGAACGTCGATAACTACGCGCTCCACAGGCTCGCACTTCACGCCGTCTATCTCCTTCATAAGAACACGCGGCGTGCTGACCGACAGCTCGTAGCCCTCGCGGCGCATGGTCTCGATAAGGATGGAAAGGTGCATCTCACCGCGCCCCGCGACATTCATCGCGTCGGCGGTGTCGCTGTCCGATACGCGCAGCGAAACATCCTTGAGAGTTTCCTTCATCAGACGGTCGCGTATCTGGCGCGAGGTGACGAATTTTCCTTCTCTGCCCGCGAACGGAGAGGAATTTACGGAAAAAGTCATCTCGACCGTCGGCTCGGAGATCTTCACGAACGGCAGCGGCCCGGGGTTATTAACAGCGCAGATAGTCTCGCCGATGGTGATACCCTCGATACCGGAGATGCAGACGATGTCGCCGACCGAAGCAGACTCCACGGGAGTCTTGTTCAAGCCCTCAAACGTGTTAAGGGAAACGACCTTTGCCTTGTATGTCTTATTGGGATCGTGATAATCGCAGACCACGACCTCCTGATTTTGCTTGATAACGCCGCGCTCAATACGTCCGACCGCGATGCGCCCCACATAGTCGTTATAATCGATAGAGGAAACGAGCAGTTGAAGATCTCCCTGATCGTCACCCTCGGGCGGGTCGATGTGTTCAAGTATCTTGTCGAACAGCGGTTTGAAGTCCGTCCCCATCTCGTCGGGATTATAGGACGAGCAGCCCAGACGACCCGAGCAGAATACCACGGGGCTGTCAAGCTGTTCCTCGGTAGCGTCCAGATCGAGCAGCAGCTCGAGAACTTCATCGACTACCTCATGATTGCGCGCGTCGGGGCGGTCGGTCTTGTTTACGACGACGATGATCTTATGTCCAAGCTCCAGCGCCTTTTGGAGAACAAAGCGCGTCTGCGGCATGGTCCCTTCAAAGGAATCCACCAAAAGCAGAACGCCGTTTACCATTTTAAGTATGCGCTCCACCTCGCCCGAAAAGTCCGCGTGACCGGGAGTGTCGACGATGTTTATCTTAACGCCGTTGTACATACAAGAGGTGTTCTTCGCGAGAATGGTTATCCCGCGCTCGCGCTCGAGGTCGTTATTATCCATAACACGATCGTTTACGACCTGATTTTCGCGGAACGCGCCGCCCTGCTTGAGCATCTCATCGACAAGCGTGGTCTTGCCGTGGTCGACGTGCGCGATGATCGCAATGTTTCTTAAATCGTTTCTAACCAATTTTTTTCACTTTCCTTTATTCAACACATAAGCCTTCTGCCGAACCTTCGGCATTTATTTAAAACAACTTTTCGGGGCGCTCAAAAGCAAGCCTCTGAGCGGATACCGTCCTCCCCCACACGAGAGGGGAACAATTTGCCACTGATTATTATACAACTTTTTTTGGCAGCTTACAAGGGCATTTTAAAAA
>CAYPWI010000209.1:0-4719 GCA_964414395.1 uncultured Ruminococcus sp. | reverse complement strand
TCGGATTTTATTCTCCCTCCCCCTCTCCCGAAGGGTTTCCCCCCAAACTGCGCGGCATTACCCTGCCAAGGGTTAATAACATACCGACGGCTCGACAGCCAAAAAAAGACAAAAAAGTTTTATCCACTTTTAATCGAAAAGCCCCATCCGCGCTCTATGGACAAAAATTGCGCCCGCTTTTGATCAAAAATTAGTATAATAGATCAAACCGGTCACAGTAAAAAAGAAAAACGGATAGCAAGCATCCTCCGCGATACGCCCGCTATCCGTTTTATATCCTGCCGCCTCGGCGGCTCATTCACTTTTCACGCGCCTTTTTCAGCAGCTCCACCATCCTGCGAATATCCTTCTCATAGAACTCCGCGAATTTCCCGCCCTCCAAGATAACATCGCCCACGGTCTCCAGCGCCTCATTGTTAATCTGCTCGAAGGACGAGTTCGGCATGATGTTATGCTCGCGGCAATACTCATCAAGATCCCCCTCGGCGATATGCTCGAGGATATCTATTTGCAGCGGAATAAGCTCCATGGAGAGATCATACCACTCCGCGGGCAGCTCCTCCAGCGGCGATGAGGAAGACTCAAGATGATCCGCGCCTTCCGGATCGGTGATGATATACTTATCCTCGGTGAGAACGCCCAGCGGCTTTTGAGGAACGTCCTCCGCGCCGTCAATAACCACATCGGGATCCGACGCGTCCGCCACAGCCGCGGAATACTCATCGTCAGCCACCCTGTCAAGGGCCTTTCCGATATCGGCTTCGGAATACTCCCCCTCGGGCACGATAAGCCTTTCGGCGTTGCGCTCCGCCTGCTCGCGTATCTCCCCGAGCTTGGAAACGTCTATCTCCACCTTTGGCGCGGTAAAGTCCGCCGCGTCGTCAAAAGCTCCGCTCTTCTTTTTTGGAACGGCGTCGATGCGGTTCCTGCGGCAGTAATCGTCCACCGCGTTCGCGATAAGATCCTCAAACGCGGGATCCGAGACCGCGTTCTGTAATTTGCTTCGATTGGCAAGCTCGTTTTTTATCATGCCGATATTCGGGGTAAGCTTGCGGTTGAACGCCATCCGCGTCCTCACCCGTGCCTCGACGCATTTGAGCACATATCCGATAAAGTCCTTTGACGGCGCGAACTCAAACACCTCGAGAGCAGGCTCCCCGCGCTTTTTGCAGTAACGCTCCAGCTCGCTTATCTTTGTGGTCTCAAATCCGTCCATTTGGTCGAGATTTACAAGCGCGCCCTCAAACGGCGTCCACCCGAAATCCTTCTTCATTCTGCCGCAGATAAGCCCCGACAGCTCCACGTCAAACTTTTTGAAATGCTCGTCCAACGCCTTAAGCGCCGCCTCGCACGCGCCGTTCAGGATCGGCTTGTTCGCGGTGCTGATAAAAACGCTGCACCTTATATTATAGTTGGAATGATCGGCGAGATATTCCAGCTTGTCCTTGTAGTCGCCGCTCAAAAGCGCCGAGCAGACCGCCGCCTCTTTAAACTCCTCATAAAACGGCGGCAGCTTTTCGCTCACCCTGTTGAACGCGTAAAAATCCTTTATCCACCGCGGCATCAGATCGTTGAGATAAAGCGCCTTGTCCTTTAGATCCAGCCATATCGTCACAAGCTCGCGAAACGCCGCGTCCGAGGACTCAAACCCTATCTTGTTTAACACCTCATAGCAGTAAAGAAGGATATACGCCTTGTCGGTGTGATTGTGCAGCCCCTTGCGCCAATACGTTCTCCACGTGAAGTATGTGCGCAGCTGCGACCTCGACATCGAAGCGTACATCGGGCGCTGCTCGCCGCAGAAGACCGTCGGCAGATAACAATCCTTCACGTCCTTCATAAACTCGCCCTGCTTTACGATCGTGACCTCGGCGCAGCGCTTTACGATATATCCGTTATGCGAGGTCTCCTCCAGCTTCCGCATCTCGACGATCTTATCCGCCATATACATATCCTGCTCGTCCTGCTCGCCGATGATAGCTTCATGCGGATAAGCGATGGTGTCGGGTCTTTCCTCGGGGACCATACCGCCGTCAGGGTCGGGATAGAGCTTCGTCACGATAAATTTCTTCTCAAAGATGCTCTCGTCGGGATCGTCCTTCGGAGGAATAGGCTGCGCCTTGTATTCGCCAAGTGTTTTCGCGGAGATCTCTTCACCCGCCGCCTTCTCCGAAGAGCTCTTAGCGCCCGACTTTTTCTTCTCAAAAACATCTTTCACGTTCCGCTTCAAAGTATCGCGGATATCGCGGGGCATAAGCTGCGTCGCGTCGTCGACGATATCCACAGCCATATCGTAAGCCAGCTGATAGAGCTTCTTTTTTATCTCGTCCAAAGTAAAATTATTCGGATCGAAGATCTTCTTGAACCCGTCCGACAAGGAACTCACCCCTTTACAGCCGCGCCGCCGTCACAAACCCTATTCTGAAAACGTGATAAGCCTTTCCCACCCCTCGGGGAAGCCCAGATCATACAGCCTCACCGCGTCGGCGTTCTTTTTTAACATTCTCGAAACGGGCTTTACTATGCGCTCGTTCCAGTTCGCGTGATCGTGGTACAGCTGCTTCATAACTATCAGATACCCGAAAACGTCCTCCTTAAGCTCCGGCTCGAAGTTCTTGGGCGTTTTGGGAAGAATGGGAAAAGTGTTCCCGTAAAGACGATTATAGTGCGCGCAGTAGTTGCGCAGCTCATTCAAGCAGAATATCCAGTTGTCCATTTCTGTCGGAGAACAGCCGTAGTACTCATTCGCCAGCGTTTTCTTATCCGACTGGTGCATATCTTTGAAGAAGAACGCCAGCGTGCCGAAGCTGAACAGCTCCATAACGACCCACAGCGGGAACTTGCCGCCGTATTTGGTATTATAATGCTTGACGAACGTCCGCTCTTCCCCCGCGTCGATGAGATGATCGACACGCGAGAGAAAGCTCGTGTGATTATGCGAGCGGTCAAAGGAATTCGGATTAAGGTAACCCAAAGCCCCGTATTTGAGCGCGTGATAATTGGAGATAGCCGCCCTGAGCGCGATCTCTATTTCCTCGAGCGCCGCTATGAGAACACTTCTGAGCTTTCTGTCCATCTCGTAGATCTGCATGATCTTCTCGAACGTCGTGCCTTCCTCGTATTGGTGCTTGCTGACAGAGAACGGCTCGAAGTAGTTCGAGAGACGGAAATAATTTATGTACCGAAGCGTTCGCCGAGCATACTCCTCATCATTGATAACGCACCCGCGCTGCCTTAAGATCTTGATCTGTTCGTCAACGGTAGACGGTAATTTTTCCCTCATATAAAGCACTCCAAAAATTAAATAGCGGATAATTAAAAATTATTCTTGCCCCGACTTCTTTAAATTACAATCTCTGCACAACATCTGCAAATTTTCGGGAACGGTCTTCCCACCCGCGTGCCAAGGCGTAATGTGATCGGCATGCATTTGCTCGAATTCAAAATGGTTGTTACATATCGGGCAAATGCCGTTTTGTTCTTCATATTTTGTGCGTTTATCCTCATCGTCAAATTGGCGCAAACTCAA
This sequence comes from uncultured Ruminococcus sp., assembly GCA_964414395.1. Taxonomy (GTDB): domain Bacteria; phylum Bacillota; class Clostridia; order Oscillospirales; family Ruminococcaceae; genus CAG-115. The sequence continues at coordinate 1,190 of CAYPWI010000209.1, read as the reverse complement.
AAGCTTTTCCTTACCACTCAACAGATATTCGTAAACGCCTTTCTTGCTCGTTACCTCCTTGTCGGACATAAGCTCGATGATCTTCTTCTCCAAAGCTGCCGGATCAAGTGAATCCTTGCCATATTGATTATACAACGATCCCCACTCAAGTCCCTTCATTTCTTTGCGATATTTTGGAAAAATAGTCTGAACCCAGCTTATTACACCATTGAAATAAAGCCAAAGCGGAGAGGCACTTTCATCATTTTGATGTGCCGACATATAATCTTCAATGCCTATACCCTCTTTAGCAGCGAACCACTTGATAGCTTTTTCAAGGTATGCCTGCCTGTTCATTTCTCCATTCATATACTTGTTGGCAATTCTATACGCAGCACAGCCGCTCTTGCTGAAATACCGTTTGGCATCAGTGAGCCATGGTCCGGTGTAAATAGCATTTCTCAATTCTTGTGCCGTCAATACGACACCTGCAATGTTTATCGTCCTGAACCAATCAAGTTTTTCCTTATCGTTACCCTTACACACATAAATCATCAACTTATATTTCAAGAACTCATCACGCTCGAAAGCCGTAAGATTTGCAAATGTTTTCGGTTTTCCGTCGACCAACATCGAAAAATCACCGCTGCAATATTGACAAATACTTATGGTGCGCTGCTGTCCGTCCAGCAATTCATAATTACCTTTTCCATCTTCGACCCAATACATCAGGAAACCCTTTGAATACAGTATCGATTACGGCGTTTCGTTCCGTCTCTTTGTAAACGAACTCGCGCTGAAATGCGGGACGTATATTAAGCTTTCCGCCATAGCCCATAACGCCGCTTTCCTCATTGTCCTGATAACTGTTAAAAACCTCAGCTATCGTATGCTCTTCAAGTCTGATCTCCATTTTATTTCCTCCTAATAAATATTCTCGCGAATGTTGTTCTTCCATTGATAGCGGGACGTGCATCGCCTTCCTTAAGCCGTGGTATCCCCACAATATCGGGATCATAACCCGCTGACGACTCCATTCCAAGTATCTCAAACTGGTCGGGATCGAATTTATCCATAAAAGTGATCGGCACGCCCATTACACCCTCGTAATCGCAGGGAATATCAGCTGTCTTGCTGACTTCAATCGCGTCATAGTTGTCATATCGTGGAAACTCCGCCGATGAGTAATGCTTGTAAAGTATCAATTCTTC
>CAYPWI010000208.1:0-4743 GCA_964414395.1 uncultured Ruminococcus sp. | reverse complement strand
TTTGATCATCTGTCTTCATTATAGCTTATCAAATTTCAAATTGCAATACCTTTAGCGCAAGTGGTATCTCTCACATCACGAATAGATCTATTTTTCCATTCTCAGCCAGATCTCGGTGATGAAAATGCTTTTCTCTTCCGAAAACTCCACGATGCCGTTGTATTTTTCGGCAATGTTTTTTATGGAACGAATACCGTACCCGTGCGCCGATCCGTCCTTTTTACTCGTTATCAGATCGGGGTTTTCTTTGAGTACCGAACCCGCGATGCTGTTCTTGACCGTGATATATGTCATTGATTTATTCGTCACGGTAAAAAGCTCGATCTGCCGGAAGTCCGTCCCCGCACAGCCTTCTATGGCGTTGTCAAGCAGATTTGAAAGCAGGATACTCATGTCTATGTCGTTTCTCGATGCAAATTGCGTATCTATCAGGCACTTCATTGCGATGTTTTTTTCGGCGCAGACCTCCAGACGGCGGTTGATGACCGCGTCAATGACCGCGCTCCCCGTGTTCACACCGGCGACTGCGGGATTTATTTTTTCATCTATCACGCTTTCGATATATGACTTCGCCTTTTCGGGCTTTCCGTCCGTGATGAGCTCCGCTGCCGCCGAAAGATAATGCTTCATATCGTGGCGGAGCGTTTTCATTTCGGTGTAACGTTCCTTCGCCTCGACCGCGAATTTTTCCTGCGACGCGAGGTTCGCTTTTAAAAGGCGGTATTCCTCTCTTGAAATATTGTCGCGCTGCATTATGTTCATCAGTATGTAAAGCAGGACATTCAGCGCGGCGATCATCAGAAAGATCGTCAGGAAAAGCGGCGAGGCGTCGTTATATTTTTGTGAGATGTTCCAGAGAAGGCTTGATATTATAAACGAGATCAAAAAGCACGATATTGAGATAGCCCATTGATAGCCCGTCAAATTCATCGAACGTTTCCTTTTTGTTCTTATGAGAATTTCGCAGACCAAAAAGAAAAGCGCCTTTGTAAAAAACAAAACGGGTATCCGCATATCTCCGCCCGCAAGAGAAGACGAACGGTCATTCCCCGATAAAGCCCCGAACGCGGTGATAACGATAAGATCTATCGGCAGCATGGTAGTGGTCGGGATAATGGAGACCAATATCTTCTCCGTTATTTTGCCTTCCATAAATATAAACGTATAAGCAAAAATAATAAGCAGCATCAAAATGACCGATATATTTTCAAAGCCGCTAAGCCGACTCAGAAAAACGTCGTTTACTGCAAGCACGGCAAAGAAAACTATGGATTTCAGCCACTTTAATTCCTCGCTCTTAAAGTCAAGATAGCCGCCGCACAATCTGACGATAATGCAGCACTCCGCAAGTGACGCGGAAATTTCGATAATATTATTCATAACACGCTCCGCAGATATTCTTTGAATTTTTCTTTGATCTCGGCAGCCTTGTATCGGCTGAGAGGTATTTCGGTTTTATCGTCCATAACGACCTTCGTTTTTTCCAGAGAATAGACATACTTTAAGTTGACAAGGTAGCTTTTGTATGTACGCACAAAGCCCAGAGGGGCAAGCAGATTTTCAAACTCCGACAGACTTCCGTAACATTCGACAGGTTCGCGGGCGTTTACCAACACGCGCAGCCAATGCCCGTAGACCTCGATATATTCTATCTCGTCCGCGGGAAGAAATATCTTGCTGTCTTTGGTCTGAAATTCTATTTTCTTTTCGGCTTTGATCTTTGCTACGCGCTCGATGACAGACGATAAAGTTTCGGGAAGCTCATCGTCAAGATGCGTCTTTCTGATAAATCTGAACGGTCGGAATTTTAAGGAAGAAAAGACAAGCTCGTCGTGCGAGGTCACAAAGATGATAAGCGCCTTTTCGCTTATCTTTTCGGCGACCTCAAAGCCGCCGATCTCGGGCATATCAATGTCGAGGAAAACCACATCGAACGGTTCGGCGTTTTCCGCTTCCAGAAAGCTTCTCCCCGCCGTGAACTTCTCGATGCGGACTTCCGCGCCCTGCCGCACGAATTCCGCCGATATATGCTCGTGAAGATGATCGAGCATCACAGGCTCGTCATCGCATATCGCCGCTCTGATCATTTTGATCGCCGTCCTTTTCATCTTTTCTTTTATAAACATAATAGCATATAACGACATTAAAGTCAAGGGTATAAGCCGAGATCTTATCATGCGAAAAGGCGGACAAAATTTCCCCCGAGCACGCCTTATCCTTTTACAAAAGTTTTTTGATACGTATTGACAAAATACGTGTAATATGTTATAATATAATTGCCGGGGGTGAGCATATGACTTTCAAGGAGTTGGACAGACTGTTAAGAGCAGATGGTTGGGAGCTGAAAGAAACACACGGCTCACATTTCCAATATACTCATTCGATAAAACCCGGAAAGGTAACAGTGCCGAACCATAAAGGCGATATACCGAAAGGCACGGCAAACGCTATCCTGAAACAGGCAGGGCTTAAGTAAGTCAGGCTGTTTCCGGTGTTGATAGGGGGTATATATATGATCTCAATTTATCCCGCTTGCTTTTACAAGGAAAAAGAGGGCGGCTATTCCGTGATTTTTCCCGATCTGAACCACTTGGCAACCTTCGGGGATAGTCTTGAAGAGGCGTTTAAAATGGCGGTAGATTGTCTGGCGGGTTATTTATACACCGCAAAACAGGAAAATGAAGCCGTTCCGCCCGCGTCCGACATATCCGAAATAAATATCGACGCGGAATATGACGAATATGAGTCTGCTTTTGTGAATATGGTCTCGGTCGATGTTGAGGAATACGCCAAAAACCACTTTGAAAAGTCGGACAAGAAGACCCTAACCATTCCCCATTGGCTGAATGTTATGGCACAGAAAAAAGGCGCGAATTTCTCCGCGATCCTGCAAAAGGGACTAAAAGAGTATTGCGGGATAGATGACGAATAACGCAAAAAAAGTTCCCGAAAAGCTCTTGAATTTTACCCGAGCATATATTATAATAGAATTACAATAATGGAAAATTCCTGCGGGTAACGGGGCAAGACGGGAAAGGAGTACAAAATGGACGAGGGTATGACAGACTTTCAATTCAGAAAAATCGTACAAATGATCTTGGAGATCGTAAAGAGCTGCGGAAGCATTGATGAGGCTGTAAAGAAGATAGAAGCCTTGTTGGATAAGGGTGAATAACAAGACCAAAAAGCCATTCGGAGTAGACTTGCCGCCGCTCCGAATGGCTTTTGGAGATAACAGGTTCGGGCGCGCTTTTTCGGCGCGCTTTAACTATTCGAGGAATTCCTCGCGCGGCACGACATTGAACCGCTTTGCTATCTGTCTCAGCTGCTCGTCGTTGATGGTATTGAGCCGCGGCAGGTGAGCTATTTTCATATAGATCTCGGCGGCTTTCTCGGCGGTCTCGATAAGCCCGAAGGTTTCATCGAGACTCCGCCCCGAGGCATAGATCCCGTGCTGCGCCCAGACGACTATTCTCGTCTTTTGGAGCTTCTCGGCGGTGGCTATGGCGATCTCGTCCGTGCCGCAGAGCATCCACGGGAGCACGGAGATCCCGTCGGGGAAGATGATCATGCTCTCGGTGCACATCTGCCAGAGCGTTCTCGTGAACTCGCGTTCGTCGATGCTGTGAACATAGGTCATAGCGAGGATATTCGCGGGGTGGCAGTGGAGAATGACCCGATTTTCGGGATCGCTCCTCATGCGGCTTACGTGCCCCATAAGGTGGGCGGGCAACTCCGACGTGAACGTTCCACCCTCGGCGAACCCCCACAGCAGCTCAGCTTTCGAGCCGTCCGCGCTTATTCTGATAATTCCGAGGTCGCGCTCGGGGAAGTATCGATAGTTCTTGAAATAAGTCCCCGTGCCCGTCACGAGAAATTTTTTCGCTCTTAGCTCCTCTCCCGCAGCGGATGCAAGCGGAAGCGTTCGCAGAGTTGGAAGCCCGCTCACGCCGGGAAGTATCCCGTCATCGAGAAGAATACTGATATTCCCGCTGTTGCGCTCGTCCCAGCCGTGGCGGTACATCTCCTCCGCGGTGCGGATCATCTCGGTCATAAGAGGTGAGTTTAAAATATCGTTCATTTTCTCTCCCTGTCAAGATACGGTAAGGCTTTCTTCGTCTGTCTTTGAAGACGCGTCGGGATTTGGGACCTTTGTCCTCATTCCGTCTATATGTTCATACAGATCATCTCTGATTTTTACTCTCATAGGATCGAGTATAATATCAATACCTTCTCCTCGGGCTAACTTGGCGGCAGGTACAAAATCGCTGTCTCCTGAGATCAGAATGATCTGATCGACCAGCTTTTTATATGCCAATGAGGCAATGTCAATGCCTATCTTCATATCTACGACCTTTTGGGTAATTTGAAGTTTAAAATTATTCTCGGTCAGATCTTCAAATCTTAATGTACCATTGCACAGCTTTCGCGTGACTTCTTCGCGAAGATTATAACTTGCCTGTTCCTCGGCAAGTTCGCCCATTCTGAGGCAGAACTTTCTTCTATGTGTCAGTTCGGCTATGTATTCCTTCATCCACAAATACGTTTCGGATTTCGTAAAATCTTTCTGCCTTTTTAAAAAAGGGTGATATATTTTTCCGGATATCGGCGGACAGTCATAATAAAATATTCTGTATAGTTCACGCTGTTCGTGTCTGTCTCTGATATGTGCTTTGCAGTAGCTTTCCAATTCGTCGGCTCTTTCTTTTCCGGTCTTTTCACCGAAGATACTGTATGCCCTTT
>CAYPWI010000207.1:0-4778 GCA_964414395.1 uncultured Ruminococcus sp. | reverse complement strand
AAAAGGCATTAAAATGAAGAGTGTTATAGATACCCAATTTGTCAGCTCACATGATATAGATATAAGTATACTGCTTTGAAACTTGCTGGATAATTCGATCATAGGCTGCGACATAACGAACCCGTATATTGAACTTAAAATACTGCAAAGAAAATCTATGACATATATTGCAGTCAAAAACACCATTGCAGTCTCGGTATTGACTGACAATCCAAATCTGGTTACGGATAAGACCAATAAGTCCGAACACGGATATGGGATAAGATCAATAAAAGATATAGCTAAAAAATATGATGGAAGCGTAGAATTTTTGGAAGAGAATGGTTTTTTTGTTGCCGAGGTCTGGCTAAAAATGGTAAAATAGTGCCGTTTATGATAACAGCGTGCCGTTCGTGATAAGGGTATTGCAATTTGAAAATCAATCAGCTATAATGATGACAGAAAGAGGTGATCAGATGATCGCTAAACTCAGTCGCATTATAGCTGATTTTTTTATACGCCAAAAGGTCGTTCCGGAAGAACAGCGCGAGGTTTATGAATATGGATTTGAACTTAGCATATCCTCCGTGATCGGAATATTGACCGTATTGGCAATAGGACTTGTCAGCGGGAGATTTTGGGAAAGCGTTGTCTTTTACATAGTTTTCTGTTTTACAAGACTGTTTACAGGCGGTTTTCACGCATCGACTTATCTGCGCTGTAAACTAACACTTGCAGGCACACTTGTATTAGTGCTTGTTGCAGATTGGCTGCTCAAGGAAATAGTGGATTATTATTGGTTTATTCTGCACTTTTATTGTCTGGTTGTTGTGTGCGGATTGGCTCCGATAGAGAATCCCAATAAGGAGCTTACCGATCGGCAAAAGGTCAGATGTAAAGTGATCTCGATCATTGAGATGGCAGTTTGGCTAGCTGTTATGTTTCTGTTCAGAAGTCTTAACAGCGAGCTTGATCATATAGTGGCATTGACTTTGTTCTGCGTGGCAAATTTGATGTTGCTAGGAATTCACAAGAAAAGGAGGGATTGAAATGAAAAAGTCTTTAAAGACCGCTGTTCTTGACGCTGTTGCAAAGGCGGTTCTCGGAACTGCAAAGGCAGCTTGCGGCGCGGCTTCTCATTGGGATCTTTATCAGCCCAAAGAGCCCGAAGCTCTCAAGAAGATGATGAACAAAAAGTGAGCATTTTCCGCTGGTGGGCTATGTTCAAACGTCTTGCCGCCCATCGGGAGGGCGGGCAGGATGTAACGGGTTCCCGAATTACAAGGAGGAATTTTAAATGAAACGCTTTTTTAGCGTATTGCTGTGCATTGTCATGTGTTTCACGTTTTCGATAACTGCGTTTGCGGGAGGCCCAAGAGCAGAGGAAGACATGCTTGCCGTTCAAAATATGGACGATTCCATAGAAACGCTGTTACTTCCTGACGGGCTGTGCGTCGGATCCGTCTATAAGCTCAGGTCTATGGCATCTTTGGATTCAAATCCGTTTGTACTTAACGTTCCGGGTGGAAATGATACAAAGAAGCTTGATATGTGGACATTGGACACGAACGGTAAGCCGGATCAAAAATTCCGGTTGGTTCCCTCCAACTCCTACTACAAATTGATAGCAGAGTGCAGTGCAAGCGGCAAGGTGATGGATGCTTACCGTATAAACGGAAATATTATAAACGGTTGTTCGGCAGACCTTTGGAGCGAAAGTGACAATCCGGCACAGCAGCTTGTGATCACAAGTGAAAGCAGCGGAGGATACTCTGTCCGCTTGGCTTCCAATACATCTTTAGCATTGACTGCGGTAAGTCTTACCAATGGTGGCACTGTTCAATTTCAAACGTATATCGGCAGTTCTACACAGAGATGGGACTTCATTATTCAAAATGATGCTATATCTTTGTCGAGGGCGCCCAATTCCGATGCTCAAAACAAGACAAAATGGTGCTGGGCAGCAGCTGCAAAGATGGTTGGTATACATAACGGCGGCTTAAACTCAGAAATTAGCACCGATGCACAACCTCTGAAAAATACAGCCAATATCAAAAATCCGTTTTACGGATATGGCAATGTCAATGGAACAACGAAGTATTTTGCGGATGGTGTACAATACGCTATTCTTAGGTATATCAAAGATACGGACGGAAACGAAAGCGGCAGCGACACAGATAGCGTAAACGCCCTTCAATATGTGTCCAAGAATACTATGAAAGTTGGGCACCATGGTATATTTACGGAAGCACTTCCTCAATCAGAGATCGATAAAATCAACAAAGATCTACGCGATAAGAAATATGTAATCGGAAGCATGACATCTAGAGAATCTGCAGCTGAAGGAAATGCAGACACTGCCTATGGCCATTCTGTTGTGATACAACAGTATGAACCTGGAGCAAACGGTCAAGAAGGGAGATACTACGTTTTTGATCCGTTAACAGGGAAAACAGATTGGTATTATCAAAGCGAGCTTTTTGGTGATGACTTTGGATATAAATCCGAAGGACATGATTGCCGAATAAGTTGGTACAAATGGTGTCGTTGATATTTACAGGAGGAACTACTATGAAGAAAACAATTATCTCAATCGCGGCAGCTGTGCTGTGCGCATCGGTACTTTCCACTAATGCTTTTGCGGAGAACATTCTGTCAAACAAAGACGTTTATGCGGACAAACATGAAAGTATTGCAATTGAAGCCGGAACTATGGATGTTGACAGCAGCATTATCTCAGTCGATCCCAATACCGTCATGCCGTATTATTATGCCAGCTTATATGATTACGCCAAAACCGGGAAAATGGAGATCATTCCATATTCCCAAAAGAACGGAAACGATGATGCCGGCGAAAGATTTGTAGCAAATGCTGTAAACGCTGACGGAAAATTTGTCGGTACGGTAGAATTTAATATTGGGGGGGCACATCCCGGAATTCGTATTTTTTCACCGAGTTCCGATAAAGCGGATTCGGTCGCCTTTGAGTTGAACGCAAGACGAATAAACGCCATTATGGAAAAGCAGAAGATCAATTCTGACTGCCAAGAGGTCAAGTTCGTTTTTGTTGTAGGCTTGGGAAATGTTTACTATATAAATAACGGCACATCCGAATTCCTTGCTGCCTCAAACCTCGGATGGGTAAACGGTGATGTGTTCAACGACGAGAACGGCGGCATAATTGAGATCGGTGACGATCTGAAAGCATATATGGAACGTAGGATCGCTGAGGAAGAAAATCCCAGCGAACCGGCATCTGGCGATAATCCCCTCGAGGGCGGCTATGAAACGCCAATGTTTACGGTCGACAATACCCCCTACCTTGATGAAGACAAAACGCCTGACGACGATCATACTAACCCCAACACCGGCAACGGCTTATGTGCTGTGGCAAGTACGGCGGCGCTTGTCTCACTCGCAGCGGGAGCTATCGTCGTGGTAAAAAGGCGCAAGAACAAGTAACAATAGTTCTACCAATACATTCAGCTAACATATCAGAATATCTACCGTTCTCGTTTTCATAACATCTGCGCATATTATCCCAAAATTATAAAACAATTGGGGGTGATCATACAATACCCGCGCCATATCGGGAGGCGCGGGTTTATTGTTTCATGGATACTCTCACAAATCCTTACATTATACAAGTTCCCCCTTGCATTTTACGCAAGGGGGGGAGCTGTTACATTTGGTGTGCCCAACCGGAATCAAACTTGCACTCATCTCGAAATAAGGGGCTAATGGCAGCAACACTACCGCGGATTTATAAATCCACCCTAATCGAGCTCCTTGACCGCTTTCAAGAACTCATCGCCGGAGATCTTCTTGTCCTTCCAAAGTCTCATAGCCCTAATGACTCTGTCCCGCCACTCGAAATACTCCTCCGCCGTCAAGTCCTTGTCGGTGGTCTCTCCGATCGAACGATCCTCGCATCGGCACATCCGCATATAGTTGCGCCGAAGGGCAAGGTCATATTGCTTTAATATTTTGTTCGACTTGATGTCATAGTTTCTGTATACAGTCGGCGCGATCTCCTTGCAGGTCTTGCCGCTCTCCGGGTCAACACGGTCACAGAACCGAGTCAGCTTCTTCGTTTTGGAAATGAAAAAGTTGTAGCAGTAATTGCATTTGCTGAAAGTTGGATCATACCGCATCATATTCATAAAAAGGAATTGAGCATAGCTCTCAATATCCGTGAACCTATACGCATGAGTATACGGAAAGCTGTAATCGTTTTCGTTCGGCAGCCCGAAAAAATCCCTGCCCGGCTTTCTTGAACTGATTATCTCCTCGACTGTCATAGATGTAAACGGTTCGCTTACCGCATGAAAGAAGTCGAGCCTTTCCTCGGCGGTGCCGCCTGCGGTTTCACAATAGATATCCGCCAGCTCCCAAAATTTTTGATGTGTGGATATTATTGAATTCAGGATTTCACCTACCGAGTCCGAATATTCATCTTGCCAGCCCTCCGGCGATAGTTTAAATGCCTTGATCCATTTGCGGTTCGTGAGAATTTTTATGAGCACAGTGATAGGATCGTTGTCAAGAGCTCCGATCTCATCAAAAATTTTGTCCCCTTCAAACTCCTTAGCGTTTTTGACGATGCCCGAGACATTCGCAAAATCAAAATCCAGGAACTCGATCAGCAGTTCTCCCGCGCTTTTCGTTCCAAGATCTGTTGGATTGCATAAGTATACGCCGAATACCGAAAACTCTTCTCCTACCGGAAAAAGATAAAGACCGTCCCTAATATCCACAATACCACCCCAATATATTGTATCACAATTCCAACAAGTTGT
>CAYPWI010000206.1:0-4848 GCA_964414395.1 uncultured Ruminococcus sp. | reverse complement strand
TTTTATGGTATAATAAAAAGAAGCGTCAGATATTTTGTTTTGATAAAGGAGAATGAGAAAATGTATTTTGACTGGACATATCTTATTCTGGTCCTGCCCGCTATGATCTTAGCCATGATCGCAAGCGCCGGGGTAAACTCGACTTACGCCAAGTATTCAAAGCAGTACTCGTCTAAGGGAATTACGGGCGCGCAGGCGGCACGGCTGGTTCTCGATAAGAACGGGTTGCAGAACATTCCTATTGAACGCATCTCGGGCAAGCTTACCGACCACTACGACCCCACCGCGAACGTTATCCGCCTGTCGACCGATGTTTATAAGGGAACGTCCACCGCGTCTATAGGAGTTGCCTGTCACGAGGTGGGGCACGCTATCCAGCACGCCACGGGGTACACGCCTATAAAGATAAGAACGGCAATCGTGCCTATTACGAATATCGGCTCTAAGCTCGCTGTTCCGCTTATTCTGGTCGGCATTATTTTAAGCTCGCTGGGTGAGATCTTTGTGTGGATGGCGTATATCGGGCTTATCGCGTATTCGCTGACGGCGATCTTTCAGCTGGTCACGCTGCCTACGGAATTCAACGCCAGCAGCCGCGCTCTGAAAACGATAAGCGAGTATGATATCCTTACCCGTGAGGAACTGAAAGGCGCGAAGAAAGTTCTCACAGCGGCGGCAATGACATATGTCGCGGCGCTGGCTGTCGCGGTGGCGCAGCTGCTGAGAATGGTAATTCTTGTGAACAGGCGGACGGACAGGCAGTAAGATGAAAAGGGGTTCTCCGCGTGGGATACCAGGCGGAGAACTTTTGTATCATCATATAAGGAGCTATACTAAACATGACAGAACACATTCTGATAGTAGACGACGAAAAGGAAATAGCCGATCTTATTGAGGTCTATCTTCAAAACGAGGGCTATTCGGTGTATAAATTCTATAACGGCACGGAGGCTTTAAAATGTATCGCGTCCGAGGAGATGGACTTAGCGATTCTCGACGTGATGCTGCCCGATGTGGACGGGTTCTCGATCTGCCGAAAGATACGGGAAGAGCATTTCTATCCCGTAATTATGCTTACCGCCAAGGTTGAGGACACCGACAAGATAATGGGGCTTACCATCGGCGCGGACGATTACATAACAAAGCCGTTCAACCCGCTTGAGGTCGTCGCGAGGGTGAAGACGCAGCTCAGACGTTATCATAAATATAACAATTCATCGGAAAGCGCCGCTTCGGAGAAGAACGAGTTCAATATCCGCGGGCTTTATATCAATAAAAAGAACCACAAATGCAGCTTGTATGATGAAGAGATATCATTAACTCCGATCGAGTTTTCCATACTCTTGTATCTGTGCGAACATCAGGGCGCGGTCGTTTCTTCCGAGGAATTGTTCGAGGCGGTGTGGGGCGAGAAATACCTTGACAGCAACAACACGGTCATGGTACATATCGGAAGACTGCGCGAGAAGCTCCACGAGCCGGTCAGAAAACCAAAGTTTGTTAAAACGGTGTGGGGGGTCGGCTATACCATTGAAAAATAAGAATGACAATAAATTCAAGCGCAGAAGGTTCAATAATGTCTCAAGAAAGATCGTTCTGCAATATTGCGTAGTTGTAGCGCTTTATATTGCCGTTCTGATCTCGCTCGTTTATTTTGCGATCAATATGGGGCATAGGTTGGTGGCATACATTGACAGATCGTTTTATGATTTTCTGATGTTTTTCAGGGATCATATCTGGCTTATTACAGGAATTGTCGGTTTGGTCGGCTGGGTGTTCATTACATATTATTTCATTTCCAAGCCGCTGAAATATCTTAATGAAGTGATCGACGCATCCGAGAAGTTGGTAACTCCCACAGCGGAGCCCATAGTTCTTTCAAAAGACCTTGTAAATACCGAGATAGAGCTTAACCGCGTGCGCGAAAATGCGCTCAACGACGCGAGGGCGGCAAAGGACGCGGAGCAGCGCAAGAACGATCTTATAGTGTATCTCGCTCACGACCTGAAAACGCCGCTGACCTCAGTTATCGGTTATCTGACGCTTCTTCATGACGAGAAGGAGATCTCCGAGGAATCAAGGGAAAAGTATATAAACATTTCCCTGAATAAGGCGGAGCGACTTGAAGATCTCATCAACGAATTCTTCGAGATCACGCGCTTTAACCTCTCCAATATCGAGCTGCAATACTCGACGGTGAACCTTACCCGTATGCTGGAGCAGCTGACTTTTGAGGCAAATCCCGTACTGGCTGCCAAGGGACTCCAATGTTCTCTTTCCGCGGCGGCGGACATTATGATAAAATGCGATGTCAACAAAATGCAGAGGGTGTTTGATAATTTATTGAGGAACGCGATGTTCTACAGCTATGAGAACAGCGTGATAGATATCACCGCCATGCAGGACGATAAAGGGACCGTGATCCGCTTTATGAACCGCTGTGATACGATCCCTCCCGAGCGGCTGGAGCGCATCTTCGAGCAGTTTTTCAGGCTCGACAGTTCGCGAGGCTCCGACAGCGGCGGCGCGGGGCTGGGTCTGGCGATAGCCAAAGAGATCGTTCGGCATCACAACGGAACGATCACGGCGAAAAGTGAGAATGATACGGTGGAGTTTACGGTCACGATCCCCAATTCATCCAATTCCTCAAATTCTTTAGAAAATCGTTAGAATTTCGTAGGAAAATATATAAAAATCGCGCTCTTGCTTGTGGTAGAATGAAAATGCCACAACAAGGGCGCATTTTTATATAATGGGGGAACAAAGATGACAAATGATAAGAAAGATCGGGGATATAAACCGAAAAACGCGTATTTAACTTTTGTTTTGCTTCTTTTAGCGGTGATCGTGACAATTATTTTTTCGGTCAAAAACGCTCCCGAGCCTGTGCATTACATACAGGATCATAGTTCCGTAAGCGTCGGTTCGGAGAATAGCGCTTCCGCGGGCGGTTTAGAAACTTCAAATACAGTCGAGAAGTTGGGCGAGATCGACTGGCGGCTTATTCTGGTGAATAAGTGGAACCCGCTGCCTGAAAACCATTCAATAGAAACGTCGGAACTATCCAATGGGGAGTTTGTCGATAAGCGTATATATGAGCCTCTTATGAAAATGTTTGCGGATATGGAAGAGGACGGGGTATATCCGATAGTCGTTTCGGGCTACAGAACTCACGGGGATCAGGTGCAGATCATGAACGACAAAATAGCCGCCTATGAAGCCGAGGGAATGTCACCGGAGAAAGCAAAGGAAGAAGCGGAGAAATGGGTGGCTGTTCCCGGAACGAGCGAGCACGAGCTCGGTCTGGCTGTCGATATCAACGCCGACGGCATCCATTCGGCGGGGTATGAGGTCTACGGCTGGCTTGCCGAAAATGCCCACAAATACGGCTTTATAAAGCGCTATCCCTCGAATAAGACCCGCATAACGGGTATCTCCAACGAGCCGTGGCATTATCGCTATGTGGGCACGGAGGTCGCCGCCGATATCTATAAGCGGGGAATTTGTCTTGAGGAATATCTCAGCGCGTTGGAGAATAAATAAAACTAAATACATTATTATATTATAACTCGATTTTTTTGGGGAATGCTTCTTTTCTCATTATGTCCCACATCTTGTCGATATAAGCCAGCGTGTAGAAACTCTCGTAATAGTGATAGTAGAACGCACCCTTTGCCGTCATTCGATAATTCCCGGTTTCTTCGGTTATGAAGCCGAGCATTTTAGCAAGCTTAAGCTCCGCGCCGTACATTTTCTTTAAGGGAACGCCGAAGAATTTTTCAAAATCATCGGCGTTTATTCTTGTGCTGTAAGCTGTCCAGAACAGGTAATACACCATTCTCTGCCGCCGTGTAAACCTGATAGTTAAGGAAGTGGGGAGTTTATTCTCATTTATTCTCTTACAGTATTCATCCGCGGAAAACGTATTGATCTTGAATTGGTCTTTCAAAAGCGTCGTCGCGGAGCAGCCGAACCCGAGAAAATTATCCCGCGTCATGGAAGAATATTTTGCGTCCTTTTCGCTCGAAAAAGTCCAAATAGAATTTCGCGTATATCCGCGTTTTTCGCAGTATAACGTTATCGCGTCCAGAAGGGCGTGCTTTTCCTTTTTGGGCATTGCTTTTATCTTGCTTTCCGTGAAAGAAAAATCAATAAACGGATAAATAGCAACATGGTTCGCGCCGTTTTGGAACGCCGTGTCGATATCCGCTTTAAGATCGTCGAACGTCTGTGATGGCAGTGCGAATATCAGATCCATTGAAACGGTCTCAAAAGGGACTTCGGATAATGCCTCTTTTATGGCGGAAACATCAACGCTTTTTCTTCCGAGAATATCTTGATTTTTTTGCCCGAATGATTGGATGCCGATGCTGATCTTAGTTATTCCCGCGTCCTTGAGGATCCGCAGAACGGACGGTTTTACATCATCCGGGTGAAGTTCGATCCCTATACCCTCGGTGATGACGAAATGTTCTTCAATAGCGCCGATGATCTCTTTCAGACGGTCGGCGGCAAGCGCCGGTGAGCCGCCGCCGAAATACAGGCTGGTTACGGTCTTTTTGCCGCTATGCTGTGCTCCGACAAGATGAATTTCCTTTATCAGCGCGTCTATGTATTTTTCGCATAATTCTTTTGAATATTTGATCTTGCAATACGGACAAAAGCCGCAGAGGCTTCTGCAAAAGGGAATATGCACATATAGTCCCAAATTTTCGCAGTCGGAAAACGGGAGTATTTCATCATATTCATTCTTAAAAATAAACGGCTTTATAGAGCGCGTCAGCCACATTCGAGTGAGGGTAGTCAAAAAGCTCATAATTCTCCTAAATGTATTTCAAATAAGTTCTA
>CAYPWI010000205.1:0-4859 GCA_964414395.1 uncultured Ruminococcus sp. | reverse complement strand
GATCGCCCGAATCGTAAGCGTCGAGAAGATTTGAGTATGTATCGCCGGGGAATTTCGAGTCGATAGGCAGGTAAATGAACTCGCCGTCCTCCGCGCCCGGCAGCTTCACCGCGAAATCCACGCGTTCCGAAGAACCGGGTACGATGCTTATCTGCTCGCCGTATTGGTCGTGTGTGAGAATTTCCGACAGAATGGCGCTAAGCTGTATCTCGCCCATAATGCCGCGCGTTTTGACGTTGGAGAGTACGTTCTTGAGGTCGGACACTCCTTCCGCGACGCTCTTCATTTGCCCTAAGCCGTCGTGAACTTCCGCGAGACGGCGGCTTACCGACTCAAACGATTGTGTGATCTTGTCGTCAAGCGTTTTCTGGAGCTTCTCGTTGACGGTGTTGTTTATCTTGTCAAGGCTCTCACGATTTTCGCGGCGCAGTTTTTCCATACTGTCGGAATTGGAGTTCCTGACATTGGTGAGCGTGTCATTTATTTCGTGACGGATAAGCTCAAACTTCTTTTCCAGCGCTTCAAGCCGCTCGGTGGTGGTCTTTTGCTGGCGTTCCTCGGCGGCGCTGAGGGTCTTGCCAAGCTCCGACATATTCTTCACGACCGTTTCAAAGGCGCGGTTGAGCTTTTCGTCAAGCGTGCTCTGCATTTTCTCGGTGACGATGCTGTTTATTTTGTTCAGGCTGTCAAGGTTCTCGGTGCGCAGCCCTTTCATTTCGGTCTTTATCTCCGAAATGATCTCGGTGTTTCGGTTCTGCTGGCGATCCTGAGAAGACGCGAGGTTTTCTCCCAGTGTGGCTATCTGCTTTATCGTGGAATCTCCCTGATGTGACGACACCTCCAGCAGCCGCCCGATATCGCTTGAATTTGTCTGCTTTAAGATCTCAAGCTGATTTTGCAGCTCGTTCAGCTTCTCCGAATAAGCATCCTTTTTCGGTCTCAGCAGCATTATAAGAACAACGATCAAAAGGATAAGGTTTACAGCGCAGCATATGATGATAACAGTATCCATAAGTCCTCCCCAAAAATATTTTTATTGTCTATATGATAACACTTTTAACGCGACTTGTAAACACTTTTATTGCCCTGCAAGAAACTTCTTGACAAATTTTTCAAAAAGTGCTAAAATAATATTTGGTTTTATTTTGAAAATTATCGAGGTGTTTTTGTGAAGAACAAATATATCCGCGCTCTAAAAGCGGCGTTTCCGTACACCATCCCGATATTCGCGGGGTTCTGGTTTTTGGGGCTTACATACGGAATTTATATGAACGTTTCGGGATTTAGTTTTGTGTACCCGATGCTTATGAGTCTGACGATCTTCGCGGGTTCTATGGAATTTGTGACGGTGAATATCCTGCTGGGCGCGTTCGACCCGCTGCAAACGCTGGTTATGACCTTGATGATAAACGCGCGTCATCTGTTCTACGGAATTTCCATGCTCGAGAAATACAAGGGGCTTGGCTGGAAGAAGATCTATCTTATCTACGGGCTGTGCGATGAGAGCTTTTCGATAAACTATACCGCAGATATCCCCAAGGACGTGGACAGGGGACTGTTTATGTTCTTTGTGACGCTGCTGAACCACTTTTACTGGTTCTCGGGTTCGACGCTGGGGGGAATACTCGGCTCGCTTATAAGCTTCAACACCGAGGGGCTGGATTTCGTGATGACGGCGATGTTCGTGGTGATATTCCTCGAACAGTGGCTCAAGGACAAGAACCATATTCCCGCGCTTATCGGTACGGGGCTGTCGCTGATATGCCTTATAGCGTTCGGTGCCGATTATTTTATGCTGCCGTCAATGGCGGCGATACTCATCACGCTTACGTTCCTCAGAAAGCCGCTTGAGAAGGGCGGTGACGCGTCATGACAGTCGGTCAGCAGATCATCACCATAGGCATCGTAGTTCTGGGAACGATGGCGACGCGCTTTCTGCCGTTTCTGGTGTTCCCCGCGGGAAAACCCACGCCAAAGTATGTTCAGTATCTCGGGAAGGTACTGCCGTCGGCGGTTTTCGGCTTATTGGTCGTGTATTGCCTTAAAGGCGTGAATGTTCTGACGGGAAGCCACGGTCTTCCGGAGCTCATCTCCATAGCGGTTGTGACTGCGCTTCATCTGTGGAAGCGTCAGATGTTGCTGTCTATAGCGGGCGGCACGGTGTGCTATATGCTTTTGGTGCAGTTCGTGTTCTGAAATAAATAAACCGCGTCAGGTAAACGCGGCTTATTACTGATATTATGTTTCTCCGATAGCAATAGCGGTCTTGGCGTTTTCCTTGCCGCGCGCGGGGTCGGCGAATACGTGATAACTTTCTATGTTCGAGAATGTCTCGCCGTCGATCTGGAGCGGCGTGGGACGGTCGAATTTTACGGTAACATCATTTCCCGTCAGAACATCCACCATTTTGGTGTGTTTTATGTGAGTTCCCTTGAAGATAGTGGGGAAGACGGTCAGCGTTTTGAGCTTGCTGGGATTGTGCATTATGACCGTGGAGACCTTGCCCTCGGGGTTAAGTCTGTCCTGGTTCGGCGCGACATTCATCCCGCCGCCGTAGAATTTTCCGTTCATCGTAGGTGCTATCCAGACGTTCTTATATGTGTGTTCAACGCCGTCAACGGTGATCACGGCGTTGCGCGGCTTGAAGTGGAACAGCAGTCCTTTTACGGCGATAGACGCGTAGTTTATCGCGTCCTGTGATTTCTCACGCAGCTTGTCGCCCTCTTCGCAGCAGTAACCGTCGATACCGAAGCCGACACCGTTGAGGAAATACTTGGTAACGCCGTTTACAGTCACCTTGGGAAGATTTTTTATGTAGGGATTGAGCTGCACGATATCCTTGAATGCGGTCTTTTGCAGGTCTCTCATAAGGTCGTTTCCCGTGCCTATCGGGAAGTAGAAGATGGGACGATCGGGAAGCTCTCCGTTGAAGGTATTGGCAAGGTTTAGTACCGTGCCGTCGCCGCCGGCTATTACAACGCGGTTGTTTCCGGCCTTATTGGCGAAGAATTCCTTGACATCCAACTCGGTTATATCAAGGAACGTCAGGCTGTCCATGGTGAGGATATCCTTTATCGTCTGTGAATTTACCTTGCCGCTGCGGTTGTCCGCCAACGGGTTATACAGAACATAGGTCATTGCTCTTTCTCCTTTTCCTCAAGATAAGCACGTATAAGCTCATATATCCGCTCCGAAAGCTCGGCGGTCTTCTCGTTTTTTTCCGTTTCTATAACTTCAAGAATGTCAATATATACATTCGTTCGCCGCCACGGAGCTCTTTTATGGATGTTTTCAGTGCCGCGGATAGCGGAAACTACAATAGGGCAGCCCGACTTGGTCGCGGCTTTAAGACACCCCGCCTTGAATTCTCCGAGTTTTCCGTCCACAGAACGCGTCCCTTCGGGGTATACGCCGACAGACACAGCATCGGAACTTATCAGCGAAGCTGCGCGGGAAATGGACTTTGCGGCGTTCCTAGGGCTTTCGCGGTCGATAGAAATGTAGCAGCTGCGCACCATAAAACGCCTGCCGATAGGTATCTTGAAGTTCGACGGTTTGGAGATAAACGATATCGGCGTTTTTCGGAGAACAACGCTCTGTATCATCGGATCGAACCTCGACAGGTGATTGGACACGAACAGAAACCGCCGATCTTTGGGTATCTTCTCCAGTCCCGTGACTTTCACCTTCGTCCTTGCCGCGGTATCTACGAACCAATAAGCGGAATTCAGCAGGAACATATAAAACGGTGAGGGCTTTTCGTATTCTTTTTTCAGGTCTATTCTCAGGGAGAAAAGCCCCAGAATTGCCCAATAAAGCAGCGTGAACGTCACCGTTCCAGCTATAAAGCTCACGGGCAGCACACAGAGCCGAGAAAGCCCGTCCGCCGCAAATACGGTGACACACGCGGACCCCGCAAGGCTTAATATCAATACGAGCGGCATAGTCACACCTCTCTTTATACTTATCTTATTTTATTATATCATATTTAATAAATTAAATCAAGTGGATTTTAATAATTTTTATTTATACCATTTATTTTCTAATAAAAAAAGCCGATTTTTCCTTGAACAGGGAAAAATCGGCGCAAATGCTTGTTTCGTTTCTGATCACTGATTATCTGCTTTCATCTTTTGCCTGAATATAAAGATCGCCGCGACTATGATCAATGCGGCATACGCTGCGGTGATGATAAGATGCGTGAAAAATTCACTGCCGATATCCAATGCGCACGCCATACGTGCCGCCTTGACCGCGTGCCAGAACGGCAACACTTTGCAGATATCGAACATCACGCCGCCCGTCGCTTCCGCGTCGAACCACACCCCGCCCAGGAAGGACGCTAAAGATATGATGATAGAACACAATCCCGGCGCGGCTTTCTCGCTGAACAGCGTCCCGAACAGCAGCCCGAAGCCTATCATAAGTACGACCGTGGGCAGCAGCGACAACAGGGAGAGCAGCAGCCCGAGGGGGCTTATCTTGATCCCCACAATGAGCGAAACGATAAAAGACGCGATGAATGTGATAAATATCTGTATGACCGCCAGCAGCGCGGTGGGGAGAACATATCCCGCGATAAAATCTCCCGACTGCATAGGAGTGGCGTAAAGGCGTGTGAGGAACGCTCCCGAGCGATCCTTGGTAACGGTAAGGCACACGAACAGCATCAGAAATGTCAGTCCGAAGACCGCTATCCCGCCCGCGAGATTGTCAATCCTGAATATCGTCATACCCGTCTCGGCGGGGATACTGTCGTTTACGAGCGTCATAATTATCAGCATAACAAGAGGGAAGCCCAGGCAGAATATATAGCTCAGCGGATCGCGGATGATCTCCTTGAAATTGCGCACGGAAAA
>CAYPWI010000204.1:691-4870 GCA_964414395.1 uncultured Ruminococcus sp. | reverse complement strand
GGTATAGTTGGCGGCTGTCGGCATTTCAATCCACACTCCCCGTGAGGGGAGCGACTAAACGCAAAGCCATTCGTTGCCGTCTTGTTTTTATTTCAATCCACACTCCCCGTGAGGGGAGCGACAACCTCCGCGATCACACAAGGCATTATTCAGGGCATTTCAATCCACACTCCCCGTGAGGGGAGCGACCCAGCGGTACAAGCGGACGAAGTGGCGACTGATAATTTCAATCCACACTCCCCGTGAGGGGAGCGACCCCTCAGCAGAGGTGACAGACGGAACAGTAAGGAATATTTCAATCCACACTCCCCGTGAGGGGAGCGACGTTCGTCCTTGGTCTGCTGCTCGACAATGTACGTATTTCAATCCACACTCCCCGTGAGGGGAGTGACCTGGTCAAAATGAGTATAATACTATGTCTTTATATATTTCAATCCACACTCCCCGTGAGGGGAGCGACATTGCTATCCGTCATTTATCTCCGGAAGAGTTTGAATTTCAATCCACACTCCCCGTGAGGGGAGCGACATCGCCGGGAATAGAAGTGGGTGAAGGAGTAAAAATTTCAATCCACACTCCCCGTGAGGGGAGCGACGTTATACATTGCTGTTCAATGATATCGTGAATAATTTCAATCCACACTCCCCGTGAGGGGAGCGACCAATCGCGGACGTTACAGCCGCGAGGGCGGCAAAATTTCAATCCACACTCCCCGTGAGGGGAGCGACGTCTACGCACAAGCTTCGACCGATCCTCGATTGTGAATTTCAATCCACACTCCCCGTGAGGGGAGCGACGTTTTTCCTTTCTATCTTTACAATTTGATTTATTATTTCAATCCACACTCCCCGTGAGGGGAGCGACTGCAAAAGCATACAAAGATCGCGCTTTGAATAACGTTTGAATTGTATGATTTGCACCAATTTTTATTTGCTGCGTAATTTAGCAGCAGGGAAAAACCGGAAAAACCGATGTTTTTCGGGTGCGGATCTGCCCGGGAAAATATGGGCACTTGGTATCCGCACTAGAAGATAAGCGGAGCGGTCACATCAATTGTGTTCTTAGCTCCGATATGCTCGACCTTGTTTTTGTATTGGTCTCCCAGATAATAAAACCTAAGGCTGTCCCTGTTTTTGTCGATCAAGCCTTCGAGCTTTGCCTTGACCTCTCTGCACTTCGCGGAATCCATTACACATTCAAAGACCGAATTCTGAACACGCACTCCGTAATTCACGCACTGCTTTGCGACCTTTCGCAGACGCGTTTTGCCTTCTTTGGTCTCGGTGTTGACATCATAGGTTATCAATACAAACATTCTATCACTTCCATAAAAACGCGGGATAATCATCAAGATCTCCCCTTATATATCTGCTCATCAGCAGAGCTTGTATATACGGGATCATTCCCCATTCGACTTTTTCTTCAAGGAATGGGTGAGTTATCGTCTGTGCTTTTTTCTCCTGCCATGCCGTGATAAAGTTCCTGCGCCCTTCTTCGGTCATAGCGACAGAACCGTTCTCACGCTTTTCAAAGTCCTTCGCCGATACCATTTTCTTGTTTATCAGCATCAGGACAAATCTGTCGCACATTACCGCGCGGAATTCTTCCACCAGATCAAGAGCCAGAGAACGCCTGCCAGGTCTGTCGGTGTGCATAAATCCCACAAACGGATCAAGTCCCACAGCTTCAAGCGAAGAAGAACACATTCCCGATGCGAGCGTATAGGCGAAAGAGAGCATAGCGTTTACATTATCCGTGGGCGGGCGGCGGTTTCTTGTATCGAAGAAAAAATCTTCTTTTTGCTGCAATATCATATCGTCAAATACCGAAAAATACATTGACGCTGCCTCGCCCTCAATTCCCCGAAGCTCGTCCATAGAAGTACACTCAGAGCACTTTTTCAGAGAATTCGACAAAAAAGCGGATCTTTCCTTGAATTTGTCAGCATCTAGCCTCATCTGATGCTCACGCAGTGCTCTTTCAATGACCCATTTGCTGTTGAAGATCTTGCCAATGATGATATTCCTCGCGATCGAAAGAGAACGTTTTTCATCATCCGCGATCCTGAATTGCTGCCGCCTGAGCAGAACATTTCCGCACACCTCGCCCTGAACTTTGCACAGAAATCTCCCGCTTGAGGTCATAAAGCAGAGATCTATTCCCATTTCTCCGCATTTTCCCATAAGCGCGGGGCTTGCTCCGGTATGTCCGAAAGTAACTATACGCTCAAGGTTGTGAAGCGGAACTCTGCCGATGATCTCATTGTTCGCGTTGATGACGACATTTTCTCCGTCCAAAGAAAGATACCTGTCCGGAGAGTTTACATAAAGCGTGTTGAGCAGCTTTTTCATTCGGTATCCTCCTCATCGATCTTGGCGATCATCTTTTCCATGTAGTTTTTCGCGCTTTTGTTCTTCATAATTACGGGAAGACACAGATCCTTAAGCGAGCAGGCGTTGCAGGACTTTGTGCGCTTGACTATGGGAGTATATTTTCTGCTGTAATACCCGTGCATTTCCTCGGTGATGCTTTTTACGCGCTGCCTCATATCTTCATCAAAAACGATCTTTGTTCTTCTCTTTGGTTCACCGTAATATAGACACCCTTCGTTTATTTTGCAGCAGAGCATCTCTTCCAGACAAAGTGCCTGCGCGCATAGCTGAAGTCTGTCGCAGTTATCTTCTTTTGGTGAGCCGCGCTTATATTCTATAGGCATTACGGAATACTTTCCCTCTCTTCCGAAAAGGGGAACGCCGTCATCGCAGCGGGTGAATTCCACGACATCACATTCTCCGGTAAGCCCCAGCTCGGCGGAATTTACTCTCAAAGCTCTTACAGTGATCTTGTCTTTTCTGGTCTCGTTATAGCTGCTGTTATGCACGTTTTTGTGCATAACAGCGCCGTCCGCGGTTCGGAAATTTTCAGCCCACTGCTGCTCTATATGGATCAAAGCCCATTGCCTGCGGCAGAACACGAAATGCTGTATTCCCGATATCATCATATAATCGTCTTCGCTATATTTCATACCATATCAATGATCTCGGGCTCAAGTCCGTCTAACTTATCAAGCGTAAAGTCGTAATCATTGAACGACATCGGCTTGCTGACACCGTTTTTCAGTGTGATCTTAAGACTGCGGTGGACTTTGGCGGAGGAATATTTCGGAGTTTTGCTGTTGTGTTTCCACCAGTATACTTTGACGACTTCCATGCTTCCGTCGGGTCTTGCCGATGAAGTGTCGTTCTCGAAAAGTGTAGTAAGCGCCTTCTTTATCTTCTCCGCGTCCTCGTCGGTAAAGCCTGTTTTTTCGGCGAGCTGGCAGTTGATAGAACCGCATACTTTATACAGCCCGAATTCAACTCTGTGCTTCATGCCCATGGTATCGGAGCTTTTGCCTTCTTTTACAGATTCGCTGTTTACGCTTTTTGTTATCTGCATACTGATAACGTCAACCGGGGAGACGCTCTTCGCTATTCCTACGGAAACAGGACCGCGCACGCCTACCGATACATCAGAGCCTTTAAACGCGAATACCTGTCCGAAGCATCTTACATCGATCCATTCCTCACAGGCGGCATTTGCGAAAGCGTTGACATCGGTCTTTTTTCCTTTGGAATATTGGCTTACCTTATCGCAGCTGTCAACTCTGGTTCTGAGGCTGTCACAGCTGTCATCGCAGCGGTCATTTGACTGCACGAAGATCTTTTCGCCCATGTCCTGGAGTCTGTTGCGGATCTTTCTCTTGATACATACGTCCGAGATCTCTCCAAATCCGTCATAGTCCTCGCGCGGTCTGTTTCCGTTGAGCGGGTCGCCGTTGGGATTGGCGTTTGACGCGGTGAAGATAACCGCAAAATCGATTTTGTTTGAAAGTGTGCTCATGGTTTATTCCTCCTCATTATTTATGTCACTGATTTTGTTGTTGCTGAAAAGTTCTTTTATCTGACAGCTGTAGGCGTGCAGAAAAATAGGGTCAAGCTTTGAATTATCCGCAAAATCTTCACGGCTGAATTTATCCGTGATGGTATTTATCAGATTTGCATAATAGTTATCGCTGTATACCGAGGTGTTTATTTTGTCCAATTTTTCGAGATAAGGCGATAACTGCGCTCTGATGATATTCCAGGTCGTGCAGGGACGGTTCGCAAATGCGTTGAAATAACGCTTTGCGTTTGTTGT
>CAYPWI010000204.1:0-681 GCA_964414395.1 uncultured Ruminococcus sp. | reverse complement strand
GTGCGCTTCTCGCCGACCGCATAAGTGCGGGATTCCGCCGCGTCCGCGACAGCGAGCAGCCTTCCGTATAAGTAACTTCTGTCAGTGCAATTTTCGTCCAATGCCATTGTACATTCCTCCTTGTTTTCGAGTTTTTCTTTTCTTATCATGCCGCAGGCGATCGCGAGCACGTTTCTCCAGTTGTAGGTGTTGCTGTATTTGAGAGGGAAGACAGCCTTATTCACAAGTGACCTTACTACGTCCTTTGGAATTTTTCTGCCTTCTGTTATACAGGGAACAAGTCTGCAAATGTATTCGGTTTTCAATTTAGGATCGTTACATTCTATAAACTTGCCGCGTTCTATGCCGAAAGCGCAGTTGATTATATTTCTAAGCTCAAATGAATTGAATACAAATTTGTGCTGCTTGCTGTTGTACGTAAACCATGCGGTCTCATCATGCCATCTCTCAATGTTGTCGAGAAATTCGGAGCTTTGCAGCTCGGAATAAAATCCAATTGAAAGACGCCCGGTAGTAGCGGAATCCAGACCGATCACCATTGCTTTTGAGCTTTTATCCAGCTTGTTCTTATAACCGAAGATCGATTTTTTAAGCTGATCCTTGTATTTCGGATAGGTAACGGCATACTTTTTTTCTTCCGCTTCGTCAGCGAATTCTAATTCGTCCGCCGAAGCTATGATC
>CAYPWI010000203.1:2944-4870 GCA_964414395.1 uncultured Ruminococcus sp. | reverse complement strand
GCTCCATAAAAGCGTCCTCGAAGAGCATCGACGCGAAGCCGGGAGATCCCAGTCAGCTGCCGCCGCCTCCCCAGGGATTTGTTATCGTGCCGTGATAGGTGAACTTAATGGATAATTTTACCTCCATAAAAAAAGAAGAACAGCTTTCCGTTACACTTGACGATGTGGAGCAGTTCAAAGCCGACGCGAACAAAAAATTTTCCGAGGTCGAAGAACGAAGATCTCACATCGAATTGTCGAGAGAAATAGAAGCGAAGAAAAGCGCCGAAAAAACACCATCTTCCGTCACCTCAGACGAGGCGAAAATTCCCGACAGTCAAGCCAAAACCGAGGACAAAAACACACCCTTGAAGGATGCCGAAAAAGCACCCGAAAAGGTGCCCGAGGCGGCGAAAAAAAAGCCGTCGGATCCGACTGCCGCCCCCAAGCTCTCCGATATGGAAGTTATGGAGCACACCGCGTCTATCTGGCAGTATAAGGATATAATAGACAACGGCACGGAGATGCACTCCGAATATCATCAAAAGCACCAAACAGCGCCGTTCGCCGATGTTATTGGAGCCCGAGTGCGCGGCAAGAAGCACAAGCACGAGGGTACCAACTGCGACGATTATTTCGAGACCGCCGTTACCGACGGCTGCGTCATAGCCGTGGTTTGCGACGGCGCGGGTTCTAAGCAGCTTTCGCGGATAGGCTCGCGCATAAGCGCGGAGACCGCGGCGGCGTTTCTTAAAGAAGAGCTTACGAAGCTTTTTTCCGATATGCCCGAGCTGAAAAACGGGCTCTGCGCGGAGCTGAATTCCGCCGAATTTATGGCGGCGTGTACGCGCATAGCGGCAGTTCTCAGGGAGTCGGCGGGCAAGGCGTTTGCGGCTCAGCAGAGCCAAATCCAAACTTTATCGGACGACAAAAAATACATCGGCGCGCTGGGCAGAAAGCCCGTTATCGGAGATCTTGGAACGACCTTCCTCGCGGCGGTCATAGTGCCGCTGATAATCGACGGCAAACGGCAGACTTTTATGGCGTGCGTTCAGGTGGGGGACGGCTGCATCTGCGCTATTGACAGCGCCGCGGACGCTTCCTCCTGCCTCAAGCTTATGGGAGAGGCGGACAGCGGCAAGTTCTCGGGTGAGACGGATTTCCTCTCCGAGAAGAATTCCGAGTCCAGCGCTATCGGCGCTAAGACGCGTATCTCGCGCGGAAGCTCCGATGTAGTGCTGCTGATGACGGACGGCGTGGCGGACGACTACTTCCCCGCCCAGCCGATGATGAAGCGGCTGTATCTCGATCTCAGCCTCAACGGCATCTTCCCGATGGATAAGGGAAATTATTCCGCGCCGAGCGGCGAGGATCCCGCCCCGATACGCTTCAAGTCTGTATCGGCGAGCCAACAGAGCGTGGCGCTTCAATACGCGAAGCAGCTGCTCTCGAACAGCTCCGAAACGGCGGTCAATTCCCTCTGGGATAAGCGTGACGCGCTCTACTGCCATTCGCTGGAAGCGTTCAGAATGAACATCGGCGACGCCCCCGAGGAGCGTCTGCGCGTGTGGCTGGATAACTATAACGAGCGCGGCTCCTTCGACGACAGAACGCTGGTCGCGGTGAGAGTATTGCCGGCGATATAGGGAAACGAAATTTCAAAACGCCGCTCGGAACTTTTCGTGAGCGAGGCGAGCAGTTTGCGCAGCGCGGAGTGAACCGCTGTTTTGAGATTTCTATTCGGATAATTACAAAATTTGGGAGGAGAACGAAATTTCAAAACGCAGCTCGCGAAACATTCCGAGCGCAGCAAGGCGAACACGGAATGTTTCGTGAGCTAGGCTTGCATTGAACGGAGCGCAAAGCGCGGAGTTCAATTCGTTTTTGAAATTTCCAATTTAAATATGCGAAGCGGCGAGATAATTACTGCCACGCTTGAAAGCGGCA
>CAYPWI010000203.1:0-2934 GCA_964414395.1 uncultured Ruminococcus sp. | reverse complement strand
ACGCAAACGCGCCGCGCGGCGGGATGAAGCACACCTTCTTCACGCCCGACAGGCAGTTTGCCGTTCAGTTCTTCAATAATCCGCGCGACAGTCACGATCCGCGCATACAAGACCGCATACGCACCATTACGAGCATCTACAACCCCACGATAGCCGAAGAGGACGGCGGGGCGCTGGGCAACACCCAAAAGACCGCCGAGTATTTCAGACAGCGCTTCTGCTGGCCTGTGGCTATCGTGAGATACCCCGAGTTCGGCATTGTCTGCCCCACTTACCCGAAGAAATTCTTCTTCGAGCCCTCTGCTTCAACCGTGCTTAATCTCGCGGGAAAGGACAAAAAGTCCAACTGGTTCACGGGGCGCAACCGCAGGTACCTCGCGCCCGCGGAGTGCGGCGACTTCCGCACCATGCTGAAAAGCGCTATAGGGCTTTCGAGAACTATGCGCAGAATGCACCAGGCGGGGCTTGCGCACTCCGATCTTTCGTGCAACAACGTGCTTATCGACCCCAAGACGGGTTCGACGGTGGTCATAGACATAGATTCTCTGGTCGTACCGAACAAGTACGCGCCCGAGGTCGTTGGAACGCGCGGCTACATAGCGCCGGAGGTCCTGGCGACGCTTGATCTTGACTTCAACGATCCGCGCCGCGCCATGCCGTGTGTGCAGACCGATCTTCACGCGCTGCCCGTGCTTCTCTATGAATATCTCTTCTTCCGCCACCCGCTGATAGGTCCCAAGATCTACAGCACCGCCAGCGCCGAGGAGGACGATTTTCTGGCGCTGGGGAGCAAGGCTACGTTCATCGAGGATCCGAAGGACACCTCAAACCGTCCGCCGGACTTAAGTATAACGATAAGCTCCCTTTCAAAGGGACTGGAGAAGCTCTTCTTACGGGCTTTTGTGGACGGGCTTCACGAACCTTCCGAGCGTCCGACCGCTATGGAATGGGAGACCGAGCTTCTGAAAGCCTGGGACAGGCTCGTTCCCTGCGCCAACCCGCGCTGTGAAAAGAAGTGGTTCATTCTTCGGGACGACGACCGCCCCGTCTGTCCGTTCTGCGGAACAAAGGCGGCGGACAAGATCATTCGTCTGGGCTTCAAGAGCGAGGTCCGCGGAAAAAAGGGCGTATACCGCGATAAGGGCGAGGTCATAGCCTACGACCGTATGCCGCTGTTCGACTGGCACATATATTCCAATGTCCGAAACGACGAGAAAGCGTCGGCTGAAATGCGAGCCTACATTGCCTATTACAAAGGAATGTGGCTGCTCGTCAATCAGGGCATCGAGGGCATGATGTCGCCATCGGGAAGGCTCGTTCCCAAGGGCAGCGCCATAGAGCTCAAGGACATGGCGCTCTTCAAGATGACAGACCGCGAAAACGGGCTGGTCGGCGAGTCGGTCATTATCGACAGCAAATAAGCGGAATCTTCCGCTTATGAGATAAATCAACCAATGGCTAAAGAAAGGACGATCTAATGAAAAAATTTGGTCTTACAGACAGTGAGGTCGCCGAGAGCAAACAAAAATACGGCGATAACTCCATGACCGAGCAGGCGCACGAGAGCTTCTGGGATAAGCTCAAGGACAACCTCGGCGATCCCATGATCAAGATACTGATCGTGGCGCTGCTCATAAACGTCGTGCTCGCCGTGCTCGGCATCACGGGCGTTATCAAGGAGGGCGCGCCCGAATGGTATGAGCCTCTCGGAATATTCGTGGCTATTTGTTTGGCGACGCTTGTTTCCACATTCTCGGAATACCGCAACGAAAACGCGTTCCAGAAGCTCCAGGAAGAGGCTTCCAGAATTATGGTCAAGACCTACCGCAACGGCGTTATCTCCGAGGTCGCGATCAATGATATCGTAGTCGGCGACGCGATCTTGCTCCAGTCGGGCGACAAGATCCCCGCGGACGGCATAATAATTGACGGCGATCTCAAAGTTGATCAGTCGGTATTGAACGGCGAATCGCGCGAAGCGAAGAAGATCGCCATTCCCGAGGGCTGGACGGACACCGACGAGAACACCAACTTCGACAACGAGCACAAGGTCTTCCGCGGCGCTGTTGTCTGCTCGGGCAACGCGGTCATGGAAGTCACGGTAGTCGGCGACAAATCCGTTTACGGCAAAATAGCAAGCGAACTCCAGACCGATGACGACCGCGAAACTCCCCTTAAGGTAAAGCTCGGCAAGCTGGCGAACGGCATCTCAAAATTCGGCTATGTAGGCGGTATCGCGATAGCCGTCGCAATGCTCTTCAAGACCATTTTTATGGACACGAACTTCGCTCCGATGGAATTTTTGATGGCGGGTGGTGTTTTCCAATGGGCGGCGCTGCTTGAAGCCGTTATCCAGGCGGTAATGCTGGCTGTCATCATCATCGTTATGGCGGTGCCCGAGGGTCTGCCGCTGATGATAGCGATAGTTTCCGCGCAGAATATGGGAAAAATGCTCAAGGACAACGTTCTCGTGCGCAAGGTCGCGGGTATCGAGACCGCGGGCTCGCTGAACATCCTCTTCTCCGATAAGACCGGAACCATCACCAAGGGCAAGCTGGAAGCCATAAACTTCATAGACGGCGGCGTGAACGAGTATAAGACGTTGGGCGACGTGGGCGGAAAGCTCTCCGACCTGCTTTGCCTGTCCATTCACAAGAACACGCTTTCAATGATATCCGGTGAGGGCAAGGACAGACGCGTGCTCGGCGGAAACGCTACCGAACGCGCCATTCTCGGCTTCGCCATGGACGCGAAATGCGACGCTGTTGTGGAAGCGGTCGGGAATATCCCGTTCAACTCAACGAATAAGTATTCGGCGACGCAAGTCAAGGGCGAATACGATCTTTCGCTTATCAAGGGCGCGCCCGAGAAGATCTTGCAGCGCTGCTCTCACTACTACGACAAGGACGGCAAAAAGCAGCCGTTTGATATGAA
>CAYPWI010000202.1:0-4883 GCA_964414395.1 uncultured Ruminococcus sp. | reverse complement strand
GGGATATTTCTCCCGACAACATAATGCTGTGTATGGACGGCAAGGTAAAGCTTATCGACTTCGGAGCCGCGAGACAGATAATGGCGGAAAGCTCCTCCAACCTCACCGTGGTCATGAAGCCGGGATACACCCCCATCGAGCAGTACACCAAAAAGGGCAGACAGGGCGCGTGGACGGACATCTATTCCCTCGGTGTTTCCATATATTACGCGCTTACGGGAGTGATCGTAGACGACCCTTATGCACGCATAGATGATGACGGCGAGTTCTCGGAAAACAAGCACGGCATAAATCAAGACCTTTGGGAGATCCTCAAAAAATGCACAATGATAAACGCTTCCGACCGATACGGCAGCGCGATAGACCTCAGAAAGGCTTTAAGAACCGTTTCCGCTCCTATAAAGTCGGAGCCTATCACTCTCAGTGAGGACGATTTGAAAGAGGACGACGATACCGACGCACCCGTAACGGATAAGTCCGAAAATGAATGTCCCGTTACAGCAGGCGCTCCCGCTGGCAAGATTGATGAGGAGATAGAGGTTTTCGAGAACGAAACAGCTTCCGTTCCCGCAAACGATCCCGAACCCGTTCCCTTTTCCTCCGATAAGGAAACAAGCAAGAAAAAGTTCATTATAGCGGGTATCTGCGCAGCCGTTGTGGTCGTTATTGGCGTGGTTGTCGGGATAATCGCAGGTTCGAGGCACTCGATCGGGACTGTTTCCGGCTCCGACAGCAGCGCATCGCAGACGAGCGGTACCGTAAGCGGCTCGGGGAACAGTATGATCGAAAGCAGCCCGAATTCGGACACGGAGGGCGATTTAGTACCGGCTATATCTATTTCCAAATCGCAGCTTGACGGATATAACGGCGATATACGGGTTACTCTCAAAACGCGGTATAATGACACATTCAGAGATCCCGACGATGGCAATTATTATCATTGTATCGGTATTCTGGCGGACGATGAAGACGAAAAAGATTTTGACGTCAACGCGCTCTCGCTTACGAGGGACGAAAATAATTTCCTGCCCGTAATCGAGGACGGCATGGATCTCGTTTTTGTGATACCGCACGAGCTTCGCGGACAGATCACCGACAGGGTTTCTATAAGGCTTAGCAATATCGCCGTGGACTCGATCGTTCTTGAGGAAGATACATACGATAAGGTCATTGAATTTGACGATGAATACCCCGGCGACTGGGAGCTTGCGGGATTTATCCCCAAAAGCGAGTTAGAACGCTTTAACAGCGATGTAAGGATCTGCTATGACCTTGATGTAAAGCTTCTGAGCAATGAAAAATATGTTTTTATCTATTTTGCGGATCCCATGACGACATCCGGCGAAAAAATACCGGTTTCTGCCGATAATCTTATTCGCGAAGACGAAGGATATGGATTCGGGAAAGAAGGCAAAACTCAGTTCGCGTTTACTATCTCCCGTGAGGAGATAGCAAAGCTTCCCGAGGAGGGGCTTGCTGTTCGGGTGCGTAATGCGGTGCCGCTGTCCGTCTCGCTCAAAGGATTATCCGAGACGGTCAAAAAGCCGCTGTATATCCCATTAGGCACGGAAAACCCGGGAGAATGGCAATTTGATGATTCGCATATCATAAGCAAGGACATTCTGGAACAGTTCGCGGGCGATATCAAGGTGGTTCTGGACATCGAAACCGCCGATATCTTTAAAAACGGCAATGATGAATATTGGCACAGCCTGACCGTCGCCGACGGCAGAGACATGGCGATAAGCGTTGACGTTCCGAACACGGGCTGCAGTCCCGACAATGATTACGGCACAAACGGCGATAAGTTCACATTTATTCTCCCGAAGGACGAGGTACAAAGCATCTATAATTGCGTGAAATTCGCCGCTCAAAATATTATCATTCACGGCGCGACGCTGTATGACTATGACCCCGGCGAGTATAAAATATCTCCCGACGCAAAGCTGATAACGCTTACTTCCGACGTTGACAAATGGGGAGAGAATTATGTTCTGAACCCGCCGTTTTGTCCGAGCATACCCAAAAAGGATCTTGAAAGCCTCGGCGGTGATGTTAAAGTGACATTGACTATTGAGCAGGTCAAAAAACCGGACAATTACGATGGAGACCTTGAGCAGTATGACTGCTTTATTGCACCGTACAGCGGCGGTCATTTTGTTATTATAAGCTCCGACAACGCTTATATCTATGATGAATGTATGCGTTTGATCAACGTGAAAAATGTGCCGAATACATTTACTTTTGTTATTCCCAAAAGCGAAATAGCAAAGCTTAACGACAATGAAGGACTTAGTCTCCACTGCAGAAATCTCCTGATCTCACAAGCTGCGCTTGAAAAGGTTTCCGGCTCTTCCGGGAACACTTCCACACCGAATACGCCCGCAAGCGGCAATTCTTCAAGCAGTACCGCCTTGAGCGGCAGACCCGCAAGTTCTTCCACAGTGAGCGGCACTTCCTCAAGCAGTGCCCCCGCGGTCATTGAAAAGCCGCTGCATATCACGTTGGGCACGGAAGATCCGGGAAAATGGCAGTTCGATAATTCGCATACCATAAGCAAGGACATTCTGGAACAGTTCGGCGGCGATATAAAGATAGTTCTGGATATTGAAACGGTCAGGAAATATACGATCGACGGCGGATATGGGCACTGCGTACAAATTGCCGATAGCAGAGAAGAAGCGATAAATGTTAATGTTCCGAACATTGGCTGTGATGTCTCGAAAAATTACTACATAAATGACGGTGCGGCGAAGTTTACGTTTATTTTGCCTAAGGACGAAATACCGGGCATTTACAAGGAAATAAAATTCGCCGCCGAGAATACTGTTATCCACGGCGCGACACTTTACGACTACGACCCCGATGAGTATAAAATATCTCCCGACGCAAAAGTTATAACGCTTAAGTCTGACGTTGATAAATTGGACGACCGTTATGCTGTGTGCCCGCCCAACTGCCCAAACATACCCAAAAAGGAGTTTGAAAGTTTCGGCGGAGATGTAAAGGTGACATTGTCGATGAAACAGCTCAGGGAACCGAACAAATATGAAGAAAACCTTGAGCCGTACGATTGTTTTATTCAGACCTGGTGCAAGGATCATTTTGTTATAATAAACGCGGACAATGCTTTCGTAACAGATAGAGGAAATATCTTATTGAACGTGAAGGATGTGCCGGAGACATTCACTTTTGTTATTTCCAAAAGCGAAATAGCAAAGCTTGATGATGAATATGGGCTTGATCTTATCTGCAGAAATCTCCTTATCACGTCAGCCGCGCTTGAAAAGGCTTAAAAACACTTTTAAGGAAGGGAATGATCATGATAGAGACCTTAGATCTTGAAAGAAAGATCCGCGAGGAACAGGATTTTGATGAGGAGACCGTTCTGAACAACAAATCTCCCGATATACATATTTTGATAAACAAATACATGGTGGAGAAGGATATCCCCCATACTGAGATAATACGCAAGCTCAATGTTGAACGGAGCTACGGTTATCAGCTGCTTAACGGCAAACGCGTTCCGAGAAGAGATCAGATCATTAAGATCGGAATTATACTGAAGCTTGATCTTACAGATCTCCAGCAAATGCTTAAAGTCGCCGGGAAGCCGATCCTTTACGCGAAAAATGTCAAGGACGCGCGGGTCATCTATTCGGTGGAACACGGGCTTGAGTATGAAAAGGCGTGCGAATTTATCTGGAAAGAATAGGAAAAAAGCTTGTTGTATGCCGAGTGGCAGCACAAGCTTTTATTTTTGGGGCGGATATTTTTTAAAGGGGTTGAAATAACAATAATTTTATGGTATAATCTATTGCAGGGGATGAGCATATGGAGAATTTGAGAAAAAGCGACGCGGAGATCGACGCGCTGCCGGCGGGAACGTCTCTTTCCGAGCGTTATGTTCTGGGGAAAGTCATAGGCAGCGGCGGCTTTGGCATAACGTATCTCGCGTATGATACCATAGACGAAAAAAAGATCGCGGTAAAGGAATACTATCCCAAAGGGGTCGCAATAAGAAGCCCCGACGGATATACAATAGAACCGATAACCTCTTTGTATAAGCCCGACTTTCAAAAAAGCATGAATAGTTTTTTGAACGAATCCGAAATATTATCGTGCCTTAACGGCAATACAGACGTTATAAATGTCTACGACACTTTTGAGCAGAACGGCACCGCGTATTATGTAATGGAGTATATAAACGGGATCACGCTGAGGGAATACATACGGCGCTACGGGAAAACAAGCGAGGGGCAGGCTTTGTACGCGGCGGTAAAGATATCGTCGGCGTTTGAGCATATACACAAGAAAAATATCATTCACAGAGATCTGTCGCCGAATAATATCATGATAGATATGGACGGAAGCGTAAATCTGGTCGATTTTGGAAACGCGAGACCGTTTTCTTATGAGGGCGAAAACAGTATGACAGTCGAGCTGAGACCCGGTTACGCGCCCTTGGAGCAATATCGGCATCACGGAAAGCACGGGCCCTGGACGGACATCTATTCCCTTGGAGCGGTTTTGTACTATATGCTCACAGCGAACGATCCCCGCGAACCAATGATACGTTTCAATGATGACAGTGAATTCCGCGGTGCGCTTTCCGGAATAAATACGCAGCTTGCCGCTGTGATCGAAAAAATGACCGCAATTAAAATTGAGGATCGCTATACTCAAAGTTCGGAACTTCTGTCCGACCTTGAGTCCGTGCCTATCCCGAAGCAGAGCTTTTTTTATTATTAAGGCAGCGCCGCAAATGATCGGCTACCCGTATTCAACCGCTCCGATCGTTTCATAAAATTGTACTCTTATACTAATCTTCAATTAAAACAAGACAAAATCCAATCTCTTCCTGTAATACTTCTAATAACTTG
>CAYPWI010000201.1:0-4888 GCA_964414395.1 uncultured Ruminococcus sp. | reverse complement strand
TTTTATTATAATACCATTGCATAAATTGTGTCAAGTATTATTATACAACATCAAAAATCTATAATCCTCTTGACAAATCTTAAAAATTCGTGTATAATATAAATGCACTCAA
Source organism: uncultured Ruminococcus sp. (assembly GCA_964414395.1). Lineage (GTDB taxonomy): Bacteria > Bacillota > Clostridia > Oscillospirales > Ruminococcaceae > CAG-115. The sequence continues at coordinate 4,776 of CAYPWI010000201.1, read as the reverse complement.
TTGACTGCAAGGAGGATTATATGGAGAATTTTAACTTAGACGGGTTTCACTTATGCCATTTGGACGATGACGCTCATGGCATTTTAAGAGAGAAGAGGATCGTCTTAGGGCTTACCCAGCAACAGGTAGCCGACAAAGCTAAGATCGTTTTACAGCAATACCAAAAGTTTGAAAGCGGCGAACGCAGCATTATGAACTGCTCGTTTGAGATCGCTTGTCGGGTCATTGAAGCACTCGGAATGAATATCTCGGACTTTTATCACGGCAAGTACACGATTGGCGAGGAAGTTTTTGAAAAGAACGGCGAACTGTATTACCGCAGCACGGGCAAATCTACAAATTCTGATGTTGAGTGAATAAGAGTAACCGCCCCACTATTTAATGGGGCGGTTCTACACATCTACAACGCGAAATGCGAGGACGATATTGCCGAGTTGGAGAGACGGCTGAAACGTCTGCAAGGCGATGTAAATTCCGTTAAGGATGAGTTGCCCGATGAATAGCTAAAGCTAAAGCGCGTTTCTGATTTGATTTCGGCTTATGAGAAAATCATTGAGGGAAATTATATTGATAATCTCATCAGAACGCAAAGAGAGCAAGAGCAGATAAAGAGGGCATAATCTATTTTGCAAAAAATAATGCTTTTTATGAAACAAACGGCAGGCCGTTAGACAGTCTGCCGTCAACCTATGAAGAAATTGTTTGTAAGTCAAAAGCACCAACGGATCATTTCCAATATCGGAGTAATAGGTAATTTATCCTGTATATTCTTTGTACAATCTGTCATATTCCTCTTCGGAAATATCACCGTAATCCTGCTCCAACCCAATATCCCGCTTGCTCCACCCCTTGCGGTAAAACTCTTTTGTAAATGGTTCGGCAATATCAGGATAACTTATCGTACCGCGAGAGAGCAGATGTTCTACGTCATAACCGTCCGTGGTTTTTATGACAGCCGATAGCACTTCATCTGCTTTCATATTGTTCCCCTCGTCATATGTAAAAGTGAACAGATGTACCTTTTCACCGTTAAACTTGCCTTCTTTAAGCGAGATCGTATCAATGAAATCAACCTTTCCAGCGCCGAAGGAATACACAGAATTCATCTTCCCGCCGCTTTTTTCCCATACTTCAAATACCTTTGGATTTGCCTGTTGAGTGAGCACCAACAGTTTATCTTTTCCGTCAAAATCAAGATCGATAATCTTCGCATCGTAGACGGTTTTACCTTCGCTACCGTATTCATTTTTGACCGCTTCAATGTCATTCTCGGAAATGATCTCATCAGATAAGAGCGGTGAACTGATTTCAGTTGACAAATCGGAATAAGCGCTTGAATATGTCGGCGACGAATTCGTATTTGTATCGTTACCGTCTCCGTGGACATCACTACACGATGTGAGTGATGCGGAGACTAATGCTATTAGGATTATAATTGAAAAGTATTTTTTCACTAACCCCACCCCTATACAATATACTTGATATTTTACCTCATCAAAATACAATTAAGAATCCAAACCCCAGCCATAACGATAACTGTAATCGTCTCTATCTGTGGAGCCGCTTGCGACAGCATTACGCCATCTGTTGATATTGGGCATAGCGCTATTAAGAGATTCATAGTTTACATTCAAAGGAACGTCATAGGCAATGCCATTATCCATATAGCTCAGCACTCTTGCCGCTTTCTCGTAGAACGGATCGGAATCCATCATAGATTGGGCTGCAGTCGCATCCTTCGCAAGCCCGCAATCTTGCAATGCTTGAACTGCGCGATTCCTAGCCTTTTCTGCCGATGCATTGCCCAAAGAAGACGCTTCTCCAAAAGGATTGAATTTTCTATTTTCGCTCGGTTTCGACGCGTTTGATTCGCCATACGCAATTCCCATAAGCAAATACGCATCGATCTCATATCCGCGGTCAGAATAGTATTGTTTGCTGCTACTTTCGTAATTGTTGGTAAGGGAATAAAGGAAATACTGATGATCGTATGTGAAAATGGTGTCTTCCACCAAACCTCTTCCAAGGTCCCCCTCTGAATAATGATTGTATGTCTCGATGGGAGTGAACTTTGACAGATAAGTATAGGATGCCGTAACAGCAGCGACTTCCGATGCGTTCTTATACATTGGAGTACCACTGCTTGTGCACTCTACGTTCGCTCTTTGAGCAGCCATTTGGAGCAGCGGAATCGAAGTGGAATGATAGTTTGCGAAATCGTATATACCGCCGCTTGCGGAAGTACTGTTTGTCGTAACGATTGACTTAGAGTAAACGATGTTGTCGCTCTGAGAGTGGTCTGAATACTCAAACGTATCCCTTTTGGGCACATTTGTATCGAACTCACTTTGTGCAACTGCACTCGATTGTGTCTTTTCGTTTGTGTAAAGGGGAATCCCCTTTACAACCCCTATGTTGGTAATAGTGTTCATTGTTTTTCCTCCATTTTTAAACATTTTTTGAATTCCTCTCTCAATCGTCTTCATATACATAATGTAGCAAACTCAGCGGTACAGCAACTGATGTTTAGCGGCAATCATAAATACCCTCAGACTTTGAGAATACGGAATCCGAACCTTTATTTGCCCTCGCAGTCAAACATCTCGTCGTGCGAGAACAATACTTTTTAGAAAACGCGTTCAGATACCATTTGACTTAAAGGGGAAAGCGCAAACGGTACACGAACGGCTTATTAAAATTGGATGCCGCGCAAGCTAAACTAAGGATTAACACCCCAATTTTATCCCACAACAGGCTTCAATCTGTACTTACGGACACAAGTGTTCCGTAGAGATACGCGCCCGCGCCCGCGGTGAAAACTACACGCACGTCGTTAATCGTTACGGCAGCAATGCGATATTCGCCCTTGTTTATTTCCCCGCTAAGATCGATCACGTCTTCGCTATTTATGTTTCCGAGGCAGAATCTTTGACCGTCGCATAAAAGCGCAAACTTCGTTTCGGGGTCGACAATGGATACAAGTCGTTCCATTTTAAGATTTTCTTTGCTAGGAGCAATCAATCTGTCGTTCGACGAATCAGCATAGAAGAACAAATCCCCGTCCATATCAACATAATCCGAGTCGCCGGCAACGCAGTGCAAAATGCCGCTCAAGGTAAGCTGCCCCTCAAAGTTTACCGTACTCCTGCTTTGACAAATTTCAAGACCTGTTTCAGTGGTCTGCGGATAAAAAATATTTAACGCTTTTTTTACGGAAAGCCCGTTGTCGAGAACATCCCCCGTTTTTACCGAAAAATAATTCGGCTCGGATATGCGGCGTGGGGTATTATCATTGAATTCATATGTTTCCCAATCTATGACATCATCATCAAGAAGCGTATTTTTCCATACGGGCTTCGCGTAGCGAAGATACGCGAAATCGTAAGTCAGATAAATCAGTTGTCCGTCTTCACCGCGCATAGCGCTAATGGCGTCGGTTTTCTCGACCTCCTTTCCGTCAAAGCCGATAAAAGTATCAAGCGGAAATTCGTTAATCAATTTTTTAATTTCGGTGTCTAAAGTGACTGTAAGCGTTTGTGTTTCGCTTGACGTATTATCCCCGCCGCTTCCTTGCGGATCACTTGTGCCGCTATTTTCGAACGGATTTCTGCTGTCGATGGCAGACAGATCACTTACGCGATTGCTTTCGGAAATATTGTCGCAGCCGCCCAAAATCACCGAACTCGTTGCGAGAGCAACAGCAAACACGCACACTGTAATTCTGGATTTCATAAAAATATCTCCCATATAATGATGGCTTTAACATTGTACGAAACGTCAATATAATGCTCGGCGAAAGGTATAGCTATAATATATCGTTTCGCCGAACAGTTATATTTAACCCACATCAATCACCTTTTATAAATATATGCGATGAAATCAAGTTGTGTAGTAGTAAAGGTAATCGAATGCGTTGGCGAAATTCGCCCAAGTAAGAGTCTGATACCTTACCTTACAGGGTCTGCCATAGTTTGCGTGATATATGGTAATCCCTGTCGAGGATGTGCCCGCAATCGCAATCGAATGGTCGTAACCGTTGCTTGTTTGGACGCGCAAGTAGGTTCCTACGGGTAATGATTGAAGCGTTTTTTTCGCGGTGGACGCGGTCAAGTCAATATCCTTGTAGGTTTTTTGTTTTTTTGAAAATGATTACTTCTTGTTCATCATTTTCTTGAGAGCCGCGGGCTCTTTCGGCTGATAGCACTCCCAAAGTGAAGCAGCGCCGCAAGCCGCTTTTGCCGTTCCGAGAACAGCCTTTGCAACAGTTTTAAGAACCGTTGTTTTTACAGACTTCTTCATTCCGGTTTCCTCCTTTCCTTGTGATTACCCAGCAGCATTAAATTTGCTACACTGAACAAAGTCAACACTACTATATGATCAAGCTCGCTGCCAAGGACGCGAAAAAGAAACATAACAGCCAGCCAAACCGCCATTTCAATTATTGAAATTACTTTGCACTTTACCTTTTGCCGTTCGGCAAGCTCCTTGTTTGGATTTTCAATTGGGGCTAACCCACACACAACGACCAAACTGTAAAAATGCAAGACAAACCAATAATAACTCTCTATCTCTTTAAGCAGCCAATCAGCGATAAGAACCGTTATAAGTGCTCCCGCAAAGGTCACTTTACAGAGTATATGGTTTGGAGCGTGGTATCCGCCCGTAAATAATCTCGTAAAACAAAACACTATGTAAAAGACTACGCTTTCCCAAAATCTACTGCTGACAAGTCCTATTGCCAATACGATCAATATTCCGATCACGGAGGATATGCTA
>CAYPWI010000200.1:0-4935 GCA_964414395.1 uncultured Ruminococcus sp. | reverse complement strand
TGACGGCTCGTCCGCCGTCGGCGGACAAAAAAGAGGGCTGTTTTTTTACAGCCCCCTCTTATTATTCGGTTTGGGAATTACTCCTCGTCTCCGGAGTCTTCGCTGAGCGCTCTGATAGAGAGACTTACTCTGGTCTTCTCCTCGTCGATGTCTATGATCTTAACATCAACTTCCTGACCTACCTTGAGCACAGTGTGGATATCCGCGACTCTCTCAACGGAGATCTGGGAGATGTGGATAAGACCGTCAACGCCCGGAATGATCTGCGCGAACGCGCCGAACTCGGTGATGGAAACGATAGTCGCCTTGATAACGTCGCCTACCTTGTAGTCCGCCAAGAACTTGTTCCAGGGGTTCTCGTTCGGATCCTTTGCGGTGAGAGAAACTCTCTTCTTCTCGGGATCGAAGGACTTTACGGTAACGTTTATCTTGTCGCCGATCTTTACGATGTCCTTCGGGTGACCTACTCTGTTCCAGGTAAGATCCGCGGTGTGTACCAGACCGTCGATGGGACCGATGTCAACGAATACGCCGTAGTTCTCGATAGAGCGAACCTCGCCCTCGAACTTCTGACCTACCTCGATAGTCTCCCAGAACTTCGCTCTCGCCGCGTCACGCATCTCGCGCGTCGCCTGGCGGATAGAACCTACCACTCTGCCGCCGCGCTCGTTGGAGACCTCGATGATCTTGAACTTTACGCTCTTGCCCTTGAGGTCGTCAAGCTTGCCGCCGCGCGGAACGCCCGTGTGAGACGCGGGGATAAATACGCGGGTGTTCTCGTAGATAACGATAACGCCGCCCTTGACTACCTGGGAAATGGTGCCCTCGATGGTCTCGCCCGATTCCTTTACGGCTTCGAGCTTCTCAAGACCGAGAGCAACGTCCACGCGCTTCTTGGAGAGCGCCGCAGTACCTACAGAATCGTCGACCTTGATAACGACAGCGTCGATAACGTCGCCGGGCTTTACTATGTCCTCAACTTCGGCGTTGGGGTCGTTGGAAAGCTCCTCGCGGGTTATGTAGCCCGTCTGCTTCGCGCCGACTTCAACAACAGCTTCTTTCTTGGAAACGCTGACAACTGTAGCCTTAACTCTTTTGCCGGAATATAATTTGTTAAAAGACTGATCCTGCTCGAGCAGCGAAGCAAAGTCCTCCTCATTTTCGTTGTTTGTGATAATTTCCTTGTTCATTTTCTGATGAACCTCCTTAATGGTGTGGGCGGGAGTGGAAGCCCCTGCCGTAATTCCGACAACGCCGTTTAAGGCTTTATCGGAGCGCAGATCTTTTAAGACCCGCAAAGGAATCTCATCGGCTGTGGTTACGAAAACTGTCTTACAGTACTCTTCACAGATATCCGCCAGCTTCCTTGAATTTGAGCTGTTCTTTCCTCCGACAACTATCATCAGAGCAGCTCTCTGCGCCAGCTCCCGCGCGCTTTTCTGGCGTTGTGCGGTAGCGTTGCAGATCGTATCATATATTTTGACGCAGCGGTATTTCTCCGAGACGCGCTCGGAAAACTCCAAGAACCTGCTGCGGTCGAAGGTGGTTTGAGCAACAAGAACGGCGTTATCGTTCTCCGATATGCTGCCGTTTTGGAATAGTCTGTCTATTTCGGAAGGATCCTTGCAGGCGAACGCCTTACATGAAGCGTTCCCCATGATCCCTATGACCTCGGGGTGACTGCTGTCGCCGAGAACTATGAGCTTCGCGCTATCGGGAAGACTGCCCGCGATGTCGTGTATCTTCTTAACAAAAGGGCAGGTAGCGTCGATGACTGCCGAACACACCGCTTTCGCGTGTTCGCAAACCTCGCGCGGCACGCCGTGAGAACGGATGATCAGCAGCTTTCCCGCCGCTTCCTCGGGAGCGTCAACGGCTGTAACGCCCTTATTTCTCAGCTCGGCGACTGCCGTCTCGTTGTGGATAAGCTCGCCCAGCGAGAACACTTCGCCGTATTTCGCGGCGGCGTTCTCCGCAAGCTCTATAGCGCGCTTCACTCCAAAGCAGAAGCCCGCGTTCTTCGCTATCTCAACAGTCATTTCTTTAATCGATCTCGGGCGCGGCAGCCTTCAGCGCGGCGATCTCGCCCATGATCCTCTCGCTTACCCCGCGTATCTGCCGCTTGTCGGTAAGGTCTATCTCAAGCTCCTCGGGCGGTATAACCTTTCCCACGGAGACGACCACGCGTCTGCGGAAGCGCTTTCTTCCGTATTTCAGAAACACGGGAACTACGGGAGCCTTCGCTTTCGCCGCTATCAGCGAAACGCCGCTTTTGGCTTTTCCCAATTCCCCCGTCTTCGAGCGTGTCCCTTCGGGGAAAATAACGAACGTCCGTCCGTTATTCAGTCCCTCGATAGCGGTATCTATAGCCTCGGCATTATCCTTAGCCCCGCGCTTTACGGGGAACGCGCCGAGCTTCTTTATCAGCCACGTGAAGATAGGGTTGATATGTAAAAGCTCGTCTTTCGCCATAAACGTATATTTTTTCTTGAAAACGACTCCCACCATTGGGGGGTCATTGTTGGAAACGTGATTTGAGGCGATTATGAAACCGCCCTTCGCCGCGGGGATATTCTCCCTGCCGATAACGATAATCTTAAAATATATGTGGAATACGGCGGAAACGATCCCACGCGCTATCTCGTAGAACATTATCCGCGCTCCTTACTGTCGGTTATTTTCGATCTTGTCCTCTATAATGCCGCAGATAAGATCTACAGACTGCCCGAAGTCAAGCTCCGAGGTGTCGGCGAGCACCGCGTCCTCAGCCTGTTTCAGCGGGGCGGCGGCTCTGTGCGAATCGTTGTAATCGCGTTTGTTGAGGTCGGCGAGCACTTCTTCAAAGGAAGTGTCCGTCCCCTTCGCGATAAGCTCGTCATACCGCCTTTTCGCGCGTATCTCGGGTCTTGCGGTGAGGAAGATCTTCACGTCCGCGTCGGGCAGAACAACAGTCCCGATATCGCGTCCGTCCATAATGACGCTGTTTGCCTTTGCCACAGACCGCTGGATATCCAGCAGCGCCGCGCGCACCTCGGGCACAGCCGAAACAGCGCTTGCCGCCATTGATATCTCGGGGCGGCGTATCTCCTCCGAAACGTCCTCGCCGTTCAGAAAGATGTGCTGAACGCCGTCTTCCAAGCGGATATCGAGCGATATCTCGGGAAGCCGGGACGCTATGTCCGCGCCGTTTGAAAGATCTGCGCCGTTCCTTGAGCAATACAGCCCTATCGCGCGATAAAGAGCGCCCGTATCGCAGTATACGAACCCCAGCCGCTTTGCCGCGGCTCTCGCGATGGTGCTTTTTCCCGCGCCCACGGGACCGTCAATTGCAGCGGAAACGTGTTTCAAACTCTTCACCCCGAAACGGATCTTTGCTTTTTCTTTTTTATCTCAAAAAAGTCCCCAAAAAAGGTAAAAAATCGGCGAATTTTATAAAAAGGTACACTTCGCCTTATCAATCATTAAAATTATAGCACAATATTCAAGAAAATGCAAGGGGGTTTTTGATTTTTTTCATTAAATTTTCACAATTTTTTGGCGATTTTTGTTGAAAAGCGAGGTAAAAATGTTCAGATATGAGCCGCCGACACTCCCGCCAGCTTGCCCGTGGAGAACGCAATTTGCAGATTAAACCCGCCGGTGTAGCCGTCCACATCTATGATCTCCCCCGCGAAGAACAGCCCCGCGCAGAGCTTGCTTTCCATAGTCTTAGGGGATATTTCCGAGATCTTCACGCCGCCGCGCGTGATTATCGCCTCGTCAATGGGGCGGAAGCCGCTTATCGTCAGCGTCAGACCTTTCAAAAGCTCGACCAGCCGCCTGCGCTCCGCTTTGGTGATCTCATCGACCTTTTTGTCCGCGGGTATGCCCGAGAGTTCGGCGAAAGGCGCGCATAATTCCGCGGGGAGCAGCTTTCTCAGACTATCCGAGAATGTCTTGCCGTGCAGTTCCCCATAATCACGGAGAAGCCGCGCGTCAAGCTGCTGATGTGACAGCGCGGGCTTGAGGTCTATCAGGATCGACAGCGCCCCGTTCTCCATATCGGAAGAAGATCTTACGTGCGCGGAAGCGCTGAGAGCCGTCGCCCCGCCCACCCCGTCCGAGGTGAACGCGATCTCGCCGAAGTCCTCATAGATCGTCTTGCTGTTTTGCATGAGCTTTATGGCGGTATTGCGCAGGGTCAGCCCAGCCGCCCGTGATACCCACTTCTCCTTTACCGTCATCGGGCAGAGCGAGGGGCGCGGGGGAATGATCGTGTGCCCCGCCTGTTCCGCCAAGCGATAGCCGAACCCGTCCGAGCCTGTCCTCGGATAAGACGCGCCGCCCGTCGCTATTATCACGGAATGGGCTTGGTGCTGTCCGTTATGCGTGTTCACGCCGACGCAGCGCCCGTCCTCTATCATAAGCGAACGCGCGTTATCCTTGATGATCTTCACGCCGAGCGCGTCAAGACGCTTTGTGAGGGCGTTCACGATATCCGCCGCCTTGTCGGAGACGGGGAATACCCTGTTCCCGCGCTCGGTTTTGAGCGGAACTCCGAGCTCCTCGAAGAAATTCATCACGTCTCTAGGCGAGAATCTTGACAGCGCGCCGTACAGAAAGCGCGCGTTGTTGGGGATATTCTCTAGAACCGTGTTGATATCGCAGTTGTTGGTGACATTGCAGCGCCCTTTTCCGGTTATGGCGAGCTTTCTGCCGAGATTTACGTTTTTCTCGATGACCGCCGTATCAGCGCCGTTTTCCGCTGCGGCGATCGCCGCCATCATACCCGCTGCGCCGCCTCCTATAATTATAACGTCATACATCTTTTTTATACACGTCGTTCTTGTCCCAGAGCTGCTCCAGCTTGGCGAAGGTCTGCTCCACATCGCCGCGGCAGTTGGAGGAGACCATAGCCACAAGGGCGTTGATGACGCTCATGGGGGCTACAAGGCT
>CAYPWI010000199.1:0-4958 GCA_964414395.1 uncultured Ruminococcus sp. | reverse complement strand
CAGCCGCGTCGGAGAAGGTCGCGAGGATGGTATTCAGTCCGAAAATATAAACGGTATACGCCGACTGCATAAGGATATTCGGAAGTCCCAGGCGAAATATCTTTCTCACGTATTGGAAATATTTTTCCTTGGGCGGCGATTTTCTGAACCCGCGCCTCATAACGATAAGCGCCGCGGCTATCTGCCCCGCGGCAGTGGCGATCGCCGCGCCCGCTATTCCCATACGAGGAATTCCGAACATTCCGAAAATAAGCAAGGGGTCGAGAATAATGTTTATCACCGCGCCCGCTATCTGTGCCAGCATGGGCAGCTTCATATTGCCCTCCGCCTGAAGTATCTTAGTCCATATGCTTTCAAGGAACAGTCCGAAGCTGAAAACGCAGACTATTCTTCCGTACACAACAACGTCGTTTATGATCTCGGGCGATGATGTCTGCATTCTCGCATATGCCGGCATGATCAAGTAACAAACGCCCGCGAACAATATCCACAAAACGACGGCGAGCGGCGTGCCGACTCCCGCGTACTCGTCAGCCTCTTTGCGCTGCCCAAGCCCCAGTTTTGAAGCCATTGCCGTGTTTATTCCCACGCCCGTTCCGACCGCCAGAGCGATCATCAGAAGCTGTATCGGGTAAATGATCGACAGAGCGGTCAGACCCGACTCCGAATATTGTCCCACAAACACACTGTCTATGATATTATAAAGCGCCTGGATAAGCTGCGCCAGCATTACCGGCGGCGCCATCTTTAAAAGTATCCTGCTTATTTTTTCGGTGCCGAAATAATCGCTTTTACGCTTGATGTTTTCCATAGTTTCTCCCCGTTAAAAATGACCTGAAAATCCCGTTTGGGACTACATAATTATACAACAAACACGGGGATTTGTCAATATGGTTTTTTGATATATCTTATTGGCGAAACAGAAAATAGCCGGGCACTTAAGCTCCCGGCTATGAGTTTAATTCTGTTCCTGTTCCATCTCCGCCAAAAGCTCCTCATCCTCTTTTTGGATATCCTTGGCGTGCTGCGCCTCTATCTTCTTATCGAAGGACAGCATCGGCGCGACGTCGAGCTTTCGTATCCGCCTGTCGACATAATTCTTGGTGATCTTTACTACTACGGGCGTAAGCGCCAGAACGCCGATAAGGTTCGGCACCATCATCAGTCCGTTGAAGGTGTCGGAGATATCCCACGCGAGAGAAGAAGTCATAACAGCGCCCGAGATCATCATCAGCACGAAGAAGACCTTGTAGCCCTTCGCCGCCTTTACTCCGAACAGATACTCAAACGATTTCGAGCCGTAATGCGACCAGCCGACCACCGTCGTGAACGCGAACAGCAGGATAGCGATAGATACGAATACGGAACCCGCGGGACCGAACACGTTTCCGAATGCGTCCGCCACCAACGTAGCGTCGTTCGTGCCTTCTATTGCCATACCCGTCTCAAGATCGATGTAACCGGAGGAAAGCACGACCAGCGCGGTCATGGTGCAGACTACCATAGTATCCGCGAACACCTCGAAAATGCCCCACATACCCTGCTTTACGGGCTCGCGCACATTGGAGGCGCTATGTACCATAACGGACGAGCCGAGACCCGCTTCATTGGAGAACACGCCGCGCTTGCAGCCTTGCGTGATAACGCTCTTTATCGTTATTCCCGTGATACCGCCCGCGACCGCGCGAACTCCGAACGCGAACTTGAAGATCGCCGCGAAGAACGATCCTATCATATTGATATGCGCGAAGATGATGACAAGGCACCCCAGCACATACACGCACGCCATAAACGGCACGACCTTCTCCGCGAAGGACGCTATTCGCTTCAAGCCGCCGAGAATGATAAGTCCGCCCAGTATCATCAGCACCACGCCGATAATGAGGCTCGTCACCTTGACTTGTCCGTTGAAAACATATCCGAGGTCGACATTTTTAAGTATCGCCGAGTCAAGATTTATAACGATCTTGTTTATCTGACCCATATTGCCTATGCCGAAGCTTGCCAATATCGCAAAGACCGAAAAGATCACCGCCAGAACTTTGCCTATGGTCTTGAAGCCCTTATACCGACCCAGACCGTCGCGCAGGTAGTACATCGCGCCGCCGCTCCACTCGCCCTCGGAATTCTTGCGGCGGTAGTATATGCCCAGCACGTTCTCACTGAAATTCGTCATCATTCCGAAGAACGCCGCGATCCACATCCAGAACACCGCGCCGGGACCTCCGACAACGATAGCCGAAGCCACGCCCGCGATGTTTCCCGTGCCTATAGTCGCGGCAAGCGCCGTGCACAGTGCCTGGAACTGCGAAACCGAACCATGCTCCTTATTATGGCGCACCTTGCTTTTCTTGCGGAACATACCGCCTATGGTGTTCATCCACCAGGTCTTGATATGCGACACCTGGAAGAACTTTGTGGCAGCGGTCAGGATGATGCCCGCGCCGATAAGCAGGATAAGTCCGAGATTTGTCCAGACGAAATCATTGATGACCTTGTTGACCCCCGCTATTTTGTCAACAACGGACTTCTCCGCCGCCTCACACATCAGCAGCGTTAATACCAACTCCAAAAAAGTAATTATTACTTTATTATAACATATTATTAAAGCTTTTGCAAGTGATTTGACAGGATTTTTTGAAATAAAGATCGCCGCCCGAAACAGGCGGCGCGATCAATAATTATCCATTCTCCATTATACATTATCCATTGCTGATCAGCCCGCCCTCGTCGGGAAGCTGTGATATGTACGGCTTCTGTTCCGAGAAATTCACCGAGAGCTGATGATAGGGCGATTTAAGCGAGATAAGATCTCCCTTTTCGTTGGCGGTGATCGTCACCGTCTTGTCGTCAAGGGCTACCTGCGCGGTGAGTACGCCGTCCTCGCTCGTAAGTGTGGAAGCGTCAACAACGGCGAGCTGTTCCAGCGCCGAACCTATCACCTTGGGGAGCATTGTATATTCTACGTTTTCATCGGCGTTGAATTTCAGATCCCCCAGCTTCGCGGTATAGCCGTTCTGACCGAACGCGACTATAACACCGTTCAGCTCCTTAGGCTCCGTGAACGTGAATTCCCAATCATCAGTCCCCGCGCGGATAACGTCCGCCTTCGCCTCCAGCCTGTCACACTTTATCTCCGCGCAGACAGAGTAACTTTTGTTGAAATCGGGCTTGCTGCCCATAAACGGCAGCTTTCCGTTACAGCCGCTGAAAGTCACTGCCGCAAGAGCAGCCGCGCCTATAGCGGCTATTTTCTTGAAAAGATTAAACAATTCAATTCCTCCAATATTCAGAAATTGAAGGGATCGGTCAGGTATACCCGCGGCAGCGTCTCTATGATATCGCTCGCCAGCACACACGCCTGCGGCATTTTCTTGCTCAAAAGCTCCGCGGCGTATCCGTGGCAGTAGACCGCGCTGCAGGCACTTCCCCACGGGTCGCCCGTCTGAGCGAGAAGCCCGCCGATCATGCCGCACAGCACATCGCCGCTTCCGCCTTTAGCCAGCGCGGGATTTCCCGAGGTGTTCACAGCGATATGATCTCCGTCGGTAACGATAGTGTTCGCGCCCTTGAGTACTACGATAACGCCATACTCACGCGCGAAATCCGCCGCCGCGAATATTCGGTCGCGCTGAATTTCACTCACCGAAAGCCCGCTTACGCGCGAAAACTCCATAGGGTGCGGCGTGATCACTGTCGCGCCTGTCCGTTCCTTCAATACATTTATATTTGAGGAAATGGAATTTATTCCGTCCGCGTCAATAATAATCGGACAAACCGCGTTTTTGATGACATATTCCGTGATCTTTCGAGTATTTTCGCTGTTCCCCAGACCGCAGCCTATCATGACCGCGTTCATTTTCGGGAGAACTTCTTTAAGAATATACTCCGCGCCCTCGCCGACAAAACCGTCAGCCGTCTCGGAGAGCGGCAGGAACGTGCTTTCCACAAGAGACCCCGCCGCGGCGGATATCACCGAACGCGTCGCGGCAAGCGTCGTCAGCCCCGCACCTGTTCTAAGCGCCGCGCGGGTGCTCATAATCGCCGCGCCTTGATAACGCAGGCTTCCCGCGATGTTCAAAAGTCTCCCGAACGTTCCCTTATGCGAGGTCGGAGAGCGTTTCGGCAGGCACTTGCGATACTCCTGGTCAAGCGTTAGCGCCAGCATATTTCCGTCAAAGCATTTGCGATTTATCCCGATATCGATGATCTCAAGCTCTCCGATAATATCCCGGCATTTCGGCACGAGAACGCACTTTTTCATAGCCGCGAGCATAAACGTCTTTGTCGGATGGAAACAATTTTCATCAAACTCGCCCGTATCGGAATTCACCCCGCCGGGAATATCCACGGCGTACTTAACCCACGGACACTCGTTGACATATTTGAACAGCCGCGCCGCGCTCTCGGGCAGTTCTCCGTGAAAGCCCGTTCCGAAAACACACTCAACAACGATGTCAACACCGCTTATTATTCCAAAGCATTTATTTTCTTTTTCCGCAAAGTTATAAATTATCTTACCGGGCAGTTTTTTAAAATATTCCCGCGCACAGTCGGTCTTAGGCTCGCCGTTCACGAGGATAACATAAGTCTTAAAGCCGTTATCATATAGCCTCTTCGCTATAACGAACCCGTCTCCCCCGTTGTTCCCCGCGCCGCACAGCACCGCAGCGGCGCATGGCTTATGTGCCTTGATGATCCGATCCGCAGCAGCGTCCCCCGCGTTTTTCATCATCTCCGAATAAGATATATACCTCTCATTGCAATAACGCTCCGCCGCTTTCATCTGCGCCGTATCAACTACAAAGCCCATTTCAGGTGTCCTCCGTGTATTCAACGACCGCGCTTTCCAGAAGCCCGATCAGTTCCTCGTCCATATATTCAAAATCATCAGGGATATTAAGACATATTATTCTTTTGCCCGCCGCGATATCGCCGTACTTTTCGCGGATCCTGCG
>CAYPWI010000198.1:0-4990 GCA_964414395.1 uncultured Ruminococcus sp. | reverse complement strand
GCCGTCGATGATCTTCTGCTTGAAGATACCGTATTCATAAAGAATGGAGTAACCCGTAGCGGGGTAATCGCAGGTAGCCAGCCCGTCCATATAGCAAGCCGCGAGACGACCCAAGCCGCCGTTTCCGAGACCCGCGTCGGGCTCTTCCTCATATACTCTGTCGATCTTTACGCCGAGCTCGGTCAGCGCCGCTGCCGCCTCGTCCTGCATACCGAGGTTATACAGCGAGGTCTTGAGGGAACGTCCCATAAGGAACTCCATAGACAGATAGTAGACCTGTTTTCTGCCCTTGGAATTGCACTCGTGCATAAAGTTGTGGCGCTTCTCCTTCATAAAGTTTACCACGATAGTGGAAAGCGCGCGGTAGATCTGAGTTACGGACGCGTCTTTCGGCGTAGTCCTGTAATCATACTCCAGAATAGTAGTCAGCTGCTTTACAAATTCTTCCTTGGTGATCGGTGATCTCATAAGCAAACTCCCCTTTCGGATATTAAGTTTAGGCTATAAAATAGCCGTTTTTCCCTCATATAATAATATATATTATACACCATTTTGAGGAAATTTTCAAGAGATAAAGCCGATAACTGTAAGAAAAAACAAATTTCACCGCCAATATTCGGCATTTTACACAAAAAAGTCCTTAAAACTGTATCCCAAATAGATTAAAATGACTTTTTATCACTGCTTTCTCGACAGGAAATAATCGTCGGTGGGGTCGTAATACGGGCACTCCTTACGTCCGCTCTGCAAGAAGCGGTACATCTCGTCCTCGTCCATGTCGACCATACAGACATAACACTCATAATCCTCGTCATAGACGAAATTGGCACATTCATCGCACATATTTTAATTAAAATTTCAAAAACGCGGTTCACTCGCTTCGCTCGTTCACCGCTCGCCCGGCTCACGAAGCGTTCCGTGCTCGCTTCGCTGCGCGCGGAACGCTCCGTGAGCGGCGTTTTGAAATTTCATCTCCTTTCCAAATATTGTTTTTATCATAGGGGCGCATTTAATACGCCGCCTTGATGTTGCCTTAGTACTAATTCTCAATTAAAAGTGGACAAAACATTTTAGTTTGCCTACTGTGGACAAGCCGTCAATTTGTTTTTACCCTTGGCAGGGTAAGAAACAAACCGACGGCTCGGCAGCCAAAAAAGAGAAAAAAGCCACGTCTGTGCTCAACGGACAAAAAAGCTCTGTCCGCGCTCGGCGAACAAAAAAGTTTTTGTCCACTTTTAATTGAGAATTAGTATAAAACAGTTCCCCTCCCGCTCTGACCGCGGGAAGGGAACCTTGCTGACCGAGCTGAAAAGAGTTCGTCAGCTGTTGAGATACAAATTTATCATCATTGTAATGTCCTTAACGTCTATCGAACCGCTGTTATCGACATCGATCGCCTTAAAGGAGCGGTAGTCAAGCGCGTTGCCGTTTAAATAGACATCGATCGCGGAAAGAACATCCGTAACATTGAGCAGTTCGTTGTTGTCGAAATCGCCCGCGAGCACCTTCTCGCTGAGTATGGAATTCTTGAACACCTTTAAGATGGGCATACCGTTCGGATCGCTCTCAAAGCACTCGCCCAGCTTCGCGACAAACGCGGACGAGAGATACTCTTGTTTAGAGACCGCCGGCACAGCATCGCTGTCAGTCAGTTTTCTGTTCCTTGCCGTCTTGCAATTATATGTATAACAATTCTCAATCAGAGTATTATTCGTAATACCCGCTATAGCTCCGCACTTATCGCCGTTGGAGTGCGCATAAGTCATATGCGAAAGATCAAAGTATACATTTTCGGTCACTGAATTAAGAACAGCTCCGCCGTTCATAAAGCCTACCATTCCGCCGCTCTGTTCACCTGCCTCCATGGTGCCCGCGTGTCCGGTATTGATAAATTCAACATTTGAGACTTTGCAGCTATCGATCACAGAACCTTCATATTTTTTGATCTGATCGAGATAAAAGATAGGATTGACAAATACGCCCGCGGCGGCAAGCATTAGATTCGTAAAGAGGACCGAATAGTCAACTTTGCTGACGTCGCCCGCGATCGCTCCGGTTTGTTTTCCGCTGACGCCTACAATAGAATCCTTGATCTCAACATTTTTGATAACGTCGTTTTCGGATTCGAGCGTCAGTATTGCCGCTTCAAGGCTAAGACCCTCGCCGAGAGAAACGCACTTCTCCATTTTAAGATCGCATATTATTGCCCCGCTCGTGTAGCCGAACATCGCCGGCGGATCTTCTCTGAGACCCAAAAAACCGCTGCTGCTGTTTTTCATATAAAATCCACTTATAGTGTGACCGTTGCCGTTGAAAATGCCCGAAAAAGGAGTGAAGCCGTGCAGCATACCTCTGGTGTTATCGCCGATAGGCTGCCATTCACTGTTTTTCGGAGGGTTTTTCACCCAGTCGCGCCATTTGGTGGTATCGTTGAGCGCAATGTCATTTACAAGGTTCACTATGATTCCCTTGAAAGCATTCCCACCATGCGTGAGCTTGGCAAGCCCCGCGAGTTGTTCGGGGGTGGAGATGTCGTAGCTTTCCTTGTCGCCCGTATACCACGATGTGTCCGCCGTGCCGTCCCAGATGTGGGTGCTGCCCGAACTCGGGGCATCTGCCACGGGAGCGTCGCCCGAAGTTGAACCCGTCAGGCGGGGATAGTCCGTCGAATACGACCATGTTACATTGACCTTGGTAGTCATGCTGACACGAGTATCGCAAACTTCCTGCTTATTTTTTCCGATCGAGACCTTGGACAGTTGACTCGCATAATCCTTACTGAAAATGAGCTTCGTAGGTACTTCGGAATATGTAATGGATTGACCTGACGCATTCGCCAACTTGATCGGCGTATAATTATCATCGTTTACGCCGAAATTACTGATAAGTCCACCATTAGGTTTCTTGGTATCTTTTAAGCCGTCCAAATAAGCTTGAGTAACATCGGAATCATCGGAAAATTCATAAACATGACTTTTCCATTCATGACGAGGCAAGGTTGTTTCGTCATAATACGATCTGGCTACCATATTGTCCAAACGAATACCGGTCAGATCCTGTCTTGCCTTTGCTTGATCATCTGCCATAACATCGTACAAAGAATCGAGCCACACTGTTCTGATCATTGAAGGAATGGCAAAAGTGGGGACTACCGTTTTACGGCTATTACTGGTGCCGCTTGTTGTTATAAGTTGATCAAACTTTTTCGTTGTTGTTTCTGTTGCACTGTTTATATCGACGCCATTGTACAAATCAGCAAAATTCAAAATCTTGCCGTGATCACGGGAAAGTGCTAATATCTCTTCTTCCTCACCCTCACCAAAGGTCCATGAATCGGGCTGTGATACAGTATTCAACTGATCATGTGTATTGATTTGTATTGTAACCTTTCCTGTATTCGCTGTCTGTGAGTTGTATGCTTCATGGAACGGCGTAGTCTTAAGAACGATCCACGCGTCCCGATTTGTGCTGCCATCACCGCTCAACGCTTCAATGCTATTATTGAGCTTACCGCCATTACGCCAACTGTCCTGCGTCCAGCGCGGAGCCGCGTCGTTAAACCATGCGCTGAACCCGGACGATGCCTGTGCGCTTGTTACACTGCTCCCTGTCGCCTTGCGCTCGCTTGGCCAGGCGTTTATAGTCCAATTGACTTTTCCGTTATTGACTTCGCCTTTCGCGACATAGCTGTAATCAACATTTTCGGCAAACGCGACCTCTTTGTCGGCGATGTTGAGCTTGATATTTCCGGACGCGGTGTCCTTTAACGTCATTTTCTTGCCGCCTATCGTCGCGGGGTCGCTCAGAACGGTTTTGATGTCGGTCATACCGCAGTTCTTATCCGCCTTGAATGTTCCCGCGTCGTAAACGATGCTTCCCGCCGCCGACGCTTTCAGATCGGTCAGCTTTATCCCGCCGAACCCCGTCAAAAAGACCGCCGCGGCTGTCACCGCGGACATCAGCTTTTTGCCGATGCTTTTCCCAAACATACCCATAAACAAAAAACTTCCTTTCAAATTATGATCTTGCTGCCGCTTGCCGGGCGTCGGACAATATTTTCGGTAAACGACAAATTTTTTCGTTTACCGAAATGAAAATCGACACGCTTCAAGCAGCTTCCTCTGCCGCTTTTATTTTAGCACAAACCGCGCGTTTGCGGGTATACTGATAAGTACGACAAATTATTTGTTCTTGTTTTGGGGATCGCGGATAAAGCCGCTTGACCAGACGTTTCGGAGCGTCGGCAAAAATGGCGTACAAAATGCAAGGAAGAAAATTGTGAAAAATGACGAAAGATCTTCCGCCCTCACAAAGTGAGATCTATTACAAGGTTTTCAAAGCAATGACCGCGGTACGGGTCATTCTTTCAGGATCGACGTATAAAAATCGTCCCACATTTGGGCGACGCTGCTCTTCTCGTAGAATTTGTTCCCGCGCAGAGCGTTCGACGCGCCCGCCGCGTAGTATTCCTTATCGTCGCGGAGCTTTTTGATCTCGTTCACGAAGCCCTCTATGCTCTTCTCGCGATAGTAGAAATCGAAAAGGATATCGTTATAGATCGGCAGATCGCGCAGAAGTATCGGGATATTCACGCACATCGCTTCCAGTATCGTCATCGGGAACAGCTCCTCAAACGACAGCAGCGCCATCATGTCGGCGGCGTTGTAGACCTCGTTCATGATCTCGCGGTCGAGTATGCCGAGGAACTTGACGTTATGCGGCGGATCCTCGACGACCTTCACAAGCTCGTCATAGCCGTCCGAAAAGCGCCCGAAGCTGAAGCCGCCCGCCCACACGAACTGAACATCGGGCAGAAGCTCCGCGCATTTCAGGAAATCAAACGCGCCCTTGCGCTTTTGAAGCTGCCCCGCGCACAACACGACGAACTTATCATCGGGAATACCCAGCATATGCCGCGCCGCGAGCTTCTTCTTAGGCTCCAGCGGGAAGAACTGATCGGTATCGACAAAATTCGGGATATAAGTAACGC
>CAYPWI010000197.1:0-5021 GCA_964414395.1 uncultured Ruminococcus sp. | reverse complement strand
GGGGCAAAGCCCCTTTGGAAACCCTGCCTGCGTTCCTGCGCTAAATCATAATTTATTTTAATTTGTAACCAAATTGTAACCTTTTTCCTATTGACATCAGCCCCGTAAAGTGATAAAATATACTTGCGGTTTATAATTCAAACTACATTTTACAACAAATTTCAACATTATTCTGAGGTGATCATTTTGAAAAAGCACAAGATGGCTTTGGCAGGCATTTTAAGTACTCTGGTCGTGACTCTGGTCGGCTGCTCTTCCGAAGCGAGGACGGTCAAGCCCGGCACGAGCATCGTTATCGGAAAGCCGGGGGCTTCGTCTTCTTCCTCTTCAAAAGCGGAGGTGAGCTTCTCGAGCAAGTCGAGCGAAACCTCGTCTTCCGCTATGCCCGAAAGCTCGGTCGGCTCTTCCGTGACCAACAGCGATATACCCCCTGCCGACACCAAGCCCGCGGAGGGCGAGGTCGTTATTGCGAACAATATCGCTATCGTCGGAACGCGCGCCATGGCGATCTACGGAGCAAATCCCAAGAACTTCATCACTTACGCCGAGGCGCTGAACAAGTATAAGGAAGCGCTCCCCGATGTGGACGTTTACAGCATAGTCGTTCCCGTGGCGTGCGAATATTACGCGCCGCCCGAAGTAGCGCAAAAATGCGCGAGCCAGCTTGCCCACATCAATAAGGTCAACGAAAATCTAAAGGACATTCAGGTGGTCGATGTGTATTCGGCGCTTGCCGCTCACGCGAATGAGGATATTTACCTCAGAACAGACCACCATTGGGCGGCGCTGGGCGGATATTACGCGGCTGAGGCGTTCGCGAAGGCGGCGGGCGTTTCTTTCCTGCCGCTCTCGGATTACGAACAGCGCAAAAATACGGGCTTCTGCGGCACGATGTACGGCTATTCGGGGAACAGCGAGATCCTGAAAAATAATCCCGAGGACTTTATATATTATGTTCCCAAGACCGTAAGCTACACCACGACCTACTATAACTACAAGATCGACGGCTGGGACGTTATCGGTGCTTATGAGCCGTCCAAGGGCTCGTTCTTCCTGAACTTCGGCGATGGCCGTTCCGACAATTACTGCACGTTTATGGGCGGCGATGCAAAGATCGTTCACGTGGAAACGGATACCAAGAACGGCAGGCGGCTGCTCATCATCAAGGACAGCTACGGCAACGCCATGGTGCCGTTCCTGTTCGGCTCGTTTGAGGAAATATATGTCACCGATCTGCGCTTCTTCTCGCATAATATGATAGACTACATAAAGGAGAAGAACATCACCGATCTGGTATTTGTGAACAATACCACCGTAGCCGGCAATCCCACGATGTCGAAAAACCTCGATACTATAAGAACTCAGTCGGATATGGGCTTTTGACGATCGACAATGTATAATGGAAAATGGATAATTTTGGATCACGCCGATCTGAAATTATCCATTTATCTTTTCATTTAGATTTCAGAAATATCTCTTGACTTTTCCCGCAAAATAGGCTATAATTAAAAGTAACCGAAAAAGGGGCTATTTTGCCGAAGCGAGGGGAATTCGCAGTTTTCGGGCAGGGCAGGAAAGTATGATGGAGAAAGGAAGGTCAGGGGAAAGTGAAAAAGAAAAGATCGGGCGTACCGTTTTGGGGAAAACTGTGTGCGTCTTTGCTGTGCGCTGTAATGCTCGTATCATCGGCAGCCGACAGCGGAGCTATGGTAATGGCTTCCGCGTCGAGCAGTCAGGAAGAGATCGAGGCGCTTGAAAAGAAGATAAGCGACCTTAACAAGAAAAACGAACAGCTGAAAGATCAGATATCGAGCTTTAACGGCGATATCTCGGAGAACAAGGAAAAAATAAGCGAATTAAACGACCTTATCAACGGGATAAACGAGGAAATAGACACCTGCACCAAGCTCATAGAGGCAAAGCTTGCGGATATCGACGCCAAAAGCGCGGAGATAGACGCTGTTATACTTACCATTGCGGACAAGGAAGATGAGATCGGCGACAAGCAGCTTCAAATAGCCGATATGCGCGCTCAGAACGAGGAAAATCTGGAAAAGTTCGCCAAGCTCGCCCGCGCGTTATATATGAACAACACGTCGGGGGCTATTCCCGTATTGAACGGCTCCGACAACTGGTATGACTATTTCGTTTATTCCGACGTTGTAAAGAACATCAGCGGACAGAACGTTATGTTTATGGAGCGTCTGCAAAATTCCATAAAGCAGCAGGAAACTCTTATAGACGAGCTTGATCGTGATATCAAAAAGCTGCAGCAGGACAAGCAAGATCTTGAGGAGAAGAAGGCGGGCTTCGAGAAGGACAAGGCTGAACTTGAGGCGCAGATGCAGGAGCTTACCACCAACGCGGAGACGCAGAAGAGCTATGTAAATAACCTTATCTATACCAACAGCAAGCTCCAGAGCCAGATCTCGGGCTATCAGTCACAGATCAAGAAAAACGAGGCTCAGATCGAAAAGGATAACGCCGAGATAGACCGCATCATTGAGGAGGCTCAGAAGGAAAACAAGGAAGAGATCGTTTATGACAGCAACTTCCTTTGGCCTGTGGGCAAGGCTTATCAGAAGATAACCACGCCGTTCGGCTACGATCCGTGGCGCGGCGGTCAGCACAGAGCTATAGACATCACGGGCAGCACTCCCGGAGTCATAGGCGGCACGAACATCTACGCGGCGCAGTCGGGCACGGTCATCACTTCAAGCTTTAACTGTACGCATAACTACGCCAAGAGCAGCTATCATTCCTGCGGCTATGGCTACGGCAACTACATAGTTATAGACCACGGCGGCGGAGTGACCACGCTTTACGCGCATTGCGCATCCCTCAATGTCGTTAAAGGACAGAAGGTCAAGAAGGGCGACGTGATAGGCATAGTCGGCACGACGGGCTGGTCTACGGGCTATCATCTCCATTTCGAGATCCGCAAGAACAACGTTCCCGTAAACCCGATGAGCTATACATATCAGTACATCAGCTGATCTTTCCGATCCGCGCTGTGTTACGCAGCGCGGATCTTTTTTGTTAATTTGTCAAAAAAAGCCGTTATAGTGCTTGACAAGCGGTGCGTTAATGTGCTATAATAAAAAGTGTTTTTAAGTATGTGAGGAAGTGGTTTTGTGAGTGAACGTATGACGGTCGCGCGCGCAATGGTGGAATGTTTGAAGGCGGAGGGCATCTCCGTGCTATTCGGATACCCCGGCGCGGCTATCTGCCCGTTTTACGATGAATTATATAAATCGGATGTTCGGCATATCCTGGTGCGGCACGAGGTGAACGGCGGTCACGCCGCTTCGGGCTACGCGAGGATCACGGGAAAGCCCGCTGTCTGCGTGGCGACAAGCGGTCCCGGCGCGCTGAACCTTATCACGGCAATAGCTACAGCGTATATGGATTCCGTGCCTATGGTAATTATTACCGGTCAGGTGAATTCCGATCAGATCGGGCGCGACGTGTTCCAGGAAGCCGATATCACGGGCTCGGCTGAGCCTTTCGTCAAGCACAGCTATCTTTTAAAGCGCCCCGAGGACACCGCGGAGACCTTTAAGCGCGCGTTCTATATCGCGGGCACTGGCAGAAGAGGTCCCGTGCTGATAGATGTTCCGTTCGATATACAGTTAGCGGAGATCGATTTTGAATACCCCGCGACGGTGGACATTCGTTCCTACCGCCCCAGCACCAAGGGCAACGGCTATCAGATAAAGAGGGCGATCACCGCGCTTAAAGAAGCGAAGAAGCCGCTTATCTGCGCGGGCGGAGGTCTGTTCACGGGAAACGGCGTGCAGCTTATGAGAAAGCTTGCCGAGAAAGCCGATGTGCCCGTGGTCTCCACCATGATGGGCTTGGGCGCTATGCCCTCCGACAGTCCGCTGTATTACGGAATGATCGGTATGCACGGCAAAAAGGCGGCGAACATCGCGGTCAATTCCTGCGATACTCTGTTCTTGCTGGGCGCGAGAGTGGGCGACCGCGCCATAGCCGCTATGGAGACGAGAAAAGACCTCATGGTCGTTCATATCGATATAGACCCCGCCGAGATCGGCAAGAACATAGAAGCGAACATTCCCATAGTTGGGGATATCACATTGGTTCTCGAACAGATCTTAGAGCAGCTGGAGCCTGTCATAGCGCAGCAGCCGTTCTCCCATGAGGAATGGAAGAATTCCCTCGATCAGAACCGCGCCGATTCCGCACCCGAAGCCTGCGTCAACGGCTACGTAAATCCCAAATGGTTCATCAGAGAACTTGACAAGCGGCTCCCGAGACATTCCGTGATAGTCGCGGACGTGGGACAAAATCAGATCTGGACGGCGGCGAATATCTCGCTCAAGGACGGACGTTTTCTCACCTCGGGCGGTATGGGGACGATGGGCTATTCGCTCCCCGCGGCAATAGGCGCGAAGTGCGCCGACCCCGAGGCGGAGGTCGTGGCGGTCTGCGGCGACGGCTCGTTCCAGATGCAGTTCGCGGAGCTGGCGACGGCTGTTCAGCACGGCGTGAACGTAAAGCTCATCGTTATAAAGAACAACTATCTCGGTATGGTGCGCGAGGTGCAGGAGCGCGTCTATGAAAACCGCACCATCGCGGTCTCGCTGGACGGCAGCCCCGATTTCATCAAGATCGCCGAGGCATACGGGATAGACGCAATGCGCGTGAACAGCGAGCAGAGCGCTTTCGAGGGCATAGAGCGGCTGATAAAGTCGGACAAGCCGTTCCTGCTTGAAGTCGACGTGCCCGAGCTTGAAAAGACGATACTGTGACGGAGGTGTATTTATGAAGCATACTATTTCCGTTCTGGTAGAGAACCACGCGGGCGTATTGGCGCGTGTGGCAGGATTGTTCGCGAGACGCGGATTTAACATCGACAGCCTGGCTGTGGGCGTTACCGACGACGTGAACGTGTCGAGAATTACCATCGTCGCGGACGGCAGCGATTACACATTGGAGCAGATAGAAAAGCAGCTCAACAAGCTTATCGACGTTATCAAGGTAAAGACCTTAGCGCC
>CAYPWI010000196.1:0-5024 GCA_964414395.1 uncultured Ruminococcus sp. | reverse complement strand
ATTCCTCCTAAAAAATTTTTCTTTTTCCATTATACCCCAAATTAGTAAAATTTTCAAGTGCTTGGAATTATTCAAGTGAAAATTTCATCGGATTTTCACCAACTTCTCAAGGCTGACGCGGACAATTACCTTTGCCGAACATTTATAGAACGGTGACATTATCAAGCATAGGGATTTCGTATGAAAAGCTGAATTTGTCCGATCGGAGATCTTGCCGAAATCATCAAAAAAGTAATACTTGTTTTTTTCGGCAATTTATGCTATAATATGAGGAACAAATATTTTGCCCGCGTTGGGTATATAGAATTAAGGTGAGACCATTATGATCGAAACGGCGATATGCGATGACGAACGATATTTTGCGGAAGAACTTCACCGCAATGTCGAAAAATTTTTCTCGGAACGAAATATCAGATCGCGAATAACCGAGTTTTACAGCGGAAAAGAGCTTTCACAAGTTTCAAGAAGCTTTGATCTTGTCTTTCTGGATGTTCGCATGGACGAACGTGACGGCTTTGAAACGGCGGAACAGCTGAGAAGAAACGGATTTTCGGGCTGCCTGATCTTCGTTACGATAATGAAGGAAGATATGTATCGGGCTTTTGAATTCGGCGCGCTCGATTATCTTGTAAAGCCGATCTCCGATAGTGTGTTTGAACGCACGATGAAGCGGTTTCTGCGTTCATTGAACGACGCGGAAAGGGCTTTGATGATCACGCGGAAAAACGAACAAAGCATTATTAAACTTGACAGTATATTATATTGCGAAATAATTGACCGCAAAATATATCTGCATCTAAAAAACAATGATATTATCGAATATTATGATAAAATTTCTTTGTTGGAAAGCAAATTGGGCAGCGATTTTTTCAGATCCCACCGCAGCTATCTTGTGAATATAAAGCACATTGCGGGGTATGATCAAAGCGAGGTAATTCTTGACAGCGGCGAGAAGATCCCGCTTTCGCGCGGACGAAAAAACGATCTGATGAACGCACTCCTAAAAACCACAGGCGGTGATCTAGAATGACAGACATAATAAGCTGCTGCTTTTACGTTTTTCAAGCTGTCATTCAGATAATTATGCTGAACAGATACGCGTCCGAAAAAACAAAGCTTATTCCAGCCATATTATTTTCCGCGGTATACTTTGCCGCGGCTGCTTCACCGCTCCCGTTGCTGCTCGGAATACTTATCACTACAGCGGATCTTGTTTTTTATTGCCGGATCATTCTATATGGAAATTGGAGAACGGCAATTCTGAACGGCGTTTTATCGGCTGAAATGATATGGCTGAGCATAGGGGTCGTCAATTCTCTGACTGTTACAGTGACAAGCGGATCAAACGTTATGGGAAGAGCGATCATGGGGATCGCAGTAATGATCATCGGGTATATTTTACAGCTCGCCCTGTATTGTGTGCTCTTTTCAGCCGCGCAAAAAGTAATACATAGAGAAAGCGCGGATACTCACAGCGTTTTTGTGGTACTGTTCCCGCTCGGCTTGGTATTTGTAATCGAGATATACATTGTTAAAGCGGTTTATACTTCCGCCGGAACAGACATGGACGGCGGTTCTGATCTTAAAATAATGCTGCTCCAGATACTGGGCGCGGCAAGTGTTTTCTGCGTATTATCCGCCTATAGAAGGCTTGCCGACAGTCTGCGCATGGAACAGAGAATTATGATCTATAATGGTGAACGCGATCATCAAATTCAATACGCGCGGGAAATCAAGGAACAATACCAAGCGGCAAGATCGATGCGTCACGATCTAAAAAATCATATACTTATTATCAGTGAACTGCTTATGAAAAAACAATATCGAAAAGCGTCGGAATATATTGAGAAGCTTGACGAAAGGATCCGCGAAAGTGAATCATCATATAACACGGGCTCCTTGATAACGGATATTATCCTCAATAATAAGCTTGCGGAAATCTCCGACAAGGACGTCGAAATCAGCGTTAAGGTCGGAGGTATTCCCGCTGAGATCGATGAAACAGACCTTTGCACGATCTTCGCGAACGCCGTTGATAACGCGGTTCAAGCCCTCGCAAAATGCCGCTGTGATAAAAAAATCTTCTTGATCACTGCGGAAAAACGCGGCAGTCTGTTCTTTATCAGATTTGAGAACAGCTTTGACGGAAAACCGTTTAAGAGCGGTACGGGACTTGAAAATATACGTTCCGCCGCCGAGAGGTACAGCGGTATGACACAAGTCAATGCTTCGGGCAATGTATTTGAGCTAAAAGTGATGATGTGCTTTTCACAGCATTAGATCTGCATTTCACATCAAAACGCTTGCAATTCCAGATTTGATGAATTATAATAAATTTATCAAACGAACGGAGGGATCGCCATGATCGACAATATCGGCAATATCGACAAGATCAATAATACGCAAACAAGCGCGGTTCAATCTTTGACCGCAAATTCTGTAAAACACCCCGCGGAGGAAAAAGCCAAACCGCAAAAAGATGAAAACCGCGATGAATATGTTTCGAGCGAAACTAAAGAACCGATAGGGCTTTACAGCGTTTCGCAGAACGATGAAGGGAGCAGGCAGATCTCATATGATGACCCAAACAAAGCGCCCGAAAAAATCGGATCTTCCGACGATGATAAATGTGAGGAAACAATTACCGCAAATACCAATAGGGTCGATAAAGAGATAAAAGAACTTCGTGAAAGATCGCGGCTCCTCGCCGAAAAGCTTCGTGCCGCGGATCCGCAAAGCGCCGACGCTGTACGGCGCGAATTGGACGAGGTGTCCCGCGAACTGGCGCAAAAGGACAACGATCAATACAGACGGCAAAACACGATGTTCTCATAAAACATCGATAGGATATACTTCGGTATGAGCAGGAGCTAAGCAATTTAGCAATTCTCTGGGCTTTTTGATCGTGGGATTTTAAAAAAAGCCGTTTGACATAAGATCGGCAAGACAGAGACGAGGAACGGGCGTTTCGTGTATATTTATGCTTCCTGACTTACCGCCTATATCCAATTCTACAATCTTAGAGCGTATTCACATTTCCGCATAACTTCGTTAAAAATTATTGAACGTTTTGCGAAGCATAACGCGTTCTTTTCAAGAAATGTCAACACACCCTAATTATTACACGTTTTATTTCTATTGTCAAGATATGAGAGCATTACATCGAAAACAGCAAAAACAGCCGCAGCATATTCGCCGCACCGATCTTTTCCCCACATCGGATCAAGCTCACGCGGAATAACGGCTGATCGGCGTTCCAAGCCATGCCATAACTGTCTTCGCCGAGTTATGCGTGTTATTTGAAATACTCCTTGATCTGCTTCTCAAAAACCTCGTTAGGATAATAATATTCTGTCTTGCCGTTTATCTTCTGAGTTATAAGATATTCTTTATTGATAAAATTGTTCAGTTCCTTTGTATGCAGGATACCGTCTTTAAGGTAATCATATAATCGTTGTCCGTCCAAAAGAAAATAGGTTTGACATCTGTTCAGCGTCGAGATGATACTGCGGTCTGTGAGCCTGGAGAAGCATACGAGCGGATGCTCTTTGA
Organism: uncultured Ruminococcus sp.; assembly: GCA_964414395.1. GTDB lineage: Bacteria > Bacillota > Clostridia > Oscillospirales > Ruminococcaceae > CAG-115. The sequence continues at coordinate 1,472 of CAYPWI010000196.1, read as the reverse complement.
AAAGCCGTTCCAACAAAGATGTGACTCTTTTATTGCCCGAATATATATCCAACAAATAATTCGCGGTGATGTTCCCGACGTATTCCAGGTCAGCCTTTTTTATATCCGCGAGCACAACAGTCAATTTGCTTGCGAAATGGCACATCTGGATACATTTTCGATGATCGAAATAGAACAGCTTCGCTCCCCACTCAAGGAACCTGTCACCCTTCTCACGGTCACAAACATCCATAGCGATCTGCCGCATTACCGGGTCATGAAAATCCTCGGGCATAGCGATCCCGTACCTGTCTATCGTTTGCTTAGTAGCGTATATTATCACCCCGGTGCCTCCCATTCCATTTTTCTATATTATAGCATACTTCCCTGATTTTAGCAAGCGTTTTTTACGAATGGAAAAAAAATTAAACTCAAGTCACAACTTGATCTCCCGCTCGGCATAATCACGCCATTTGTGATAATACTAGAATTATTCTTAAGGAAGGAGATCGCCTTATGAAAAACAGAGAATACTTTAAAGGCTTGTATTTTAAATGCGCGGACGAAAAACAAACCATAGCCTTTATCCCGTCCGTTCATTATTTTGACGGAAGAACAGACGCGCTGCTGCAAATAATAACCGACAGCGCGGCTTATCAGATCCCGTTCCCCAAAATAAAGCTCGCGGAAAAACCGCTGTTTGCGAGGCTCGGGAACAGCATCTTTTCAGAGGACGGAATAAAAGTAAATATCCGCACAAAGGGATTGAATGTTCGTGGCGCTCTTAAATTCGGCGAACTTACGCCGATAAGCTATGATATCATGGGACCGTTCGGATATGTGCCGTTTATGCAGTGCCGCCACAGCGTTTACAGTATGTATCACCGAGTTGACGGGCGTATACTGATAAACGGACAAAGCTGCGAGTTCAAAAACGGCGCGGGATATATCGAGGGCGACCGCGGAAGGTCATTCCCCAAAAGATATGTATGGACACAATGCGATTTTGAAAACAACTCGCTTATGCTGTCCGCGGCGGATATCCCGCTGTTCGGCTGCTGCTTTACGGGAATAATATGCGTCGTTATGCTGAACGGCAAAGAACATCGTCTTGCCACCTATCTCGGCGCGAAATTAAAACAGATCGGGAATAATTCGATCATCGTATCTCAAGGCGGTTATGAACTTACCGCGAAGCTTATCAAGAAAAACTCGCATCAGCTCTTCGCTCCCGTCAATGGGAAAATGGGAAGAACGATCCACGAGAGCGCTTCGTGTACCGCTTACTACAAATTTTCATTCAACAAGAAAATACTTTGCGAGTTTACAAGCGACCGCGCAAGCTTTGAATTTGAATATAAATAAGGGCGTATCACACATAAACGATACGCCATTATTTTTCATCCCTTGATTTGAGCTCTCATCGCGCAAAAACGATCTAAGGCAACACCGCACAAAGACCGCCCTTCGGGCTTTGTACGGCAATTGCTTGC